>JBKJIX010000115.1:0-21802 GCA_046598205.1 Chitinophagaceae bacterium | reverse complement strand
AGGTGCAGGGCTGGCCTGTTATGTTTCCTGGCTTATCCACTACTGGCCTTTTGTAATATTGGAAGGCACCTGGCTTGTAGTTTCTGTTATTGGTTTGTTTAAAAACTACAAGCAGGGTTTATAGATTGAGCTCCGGTAATCTAACAAACGGGAAGTTAGTACTTCCATTATTTACTATAAAATTTCTTCTCTCGCAAATGAGGCTTTTGCAATGAATTTTCAGACACTTACCTTTGCCCCTCCCAACGATTTGCCTGCCTTTCAACCCATCCATTTTATGAACAAAAAGATTCAATCGGCACTTATTTCTGTTTTTTACAAAGACGGATTGGAAAATATAGTACAACTGCTGGCTCAAAATGGGGTAACTATTTATTCTACCGGCGGCACCCAAACTTTTATTGAAAAGCTGGGAGTAAAAGTAATACCAGTTGAAGACCTTACCACCTATCCTTCGATACTGGGTGGCCGTGTAAAGACATTGCACCCTTCTGTGTTTGGAGGCATATTGGGAAAAAGAGATGATGCAACCCATGTGCAGGAAATGAAGCAATACAATATTCCGGAAATTGATCTGGTGATTGTGGACCTCTACCCTTTTGAAGAAACCGTGAACACGGTGAATAGCCCTGCCTTTCAAGGCGGGGATGATGATAAAGCAAAAGCAATTATAGAAAAAATTGACATCGGAGGCCCATCTATGATAAGAGGTGCCGCTAAGAACTTTAAAGATGTGGTGGTGATAGCGGCAAAAAAAGAGTATGCCGAACTGGAGCAATTACTGAAAGAACAAAAAGCTGAAACATCATTGGAACAACGAAAATCATTTGCTGCCAAAGCATTTGAAGTGGTGGCGCATTATGATGTAGCGATTGCAAAATATTTTAATCCTTCAGAGTCGTTATACTTTTTAGAATCCATCACCAACCCTAAAGTGATGCGGTATGGTGAGAATCCTCACCAGTCAGGAGTTTTTTATGGTGATTTGAATAAACTGTTTGATCAGTTAAATGGTAAAGAACTCTCGTATAATAATTTGGTAGATGTGGATGCGGCGATGCAACTGATAAGAGACACTTCCCAAAACCTCCCGTCATTCGGACGGGACAGGCTCTCCGCAGGAGGGGCTTTAGACTCCGGTAATTTGGAAATGACTACTGCAAATACAAACTCCAAGAACCCTCCTGCGGAGGGCAGGGAGGCCATATTTGCCATCATCAAACATACCAATGTTTGCGGTATAGCACAACGTTCAACAATTAAAGAAAGCTGGGATGCTGCTCTGGCCGGTGACCCTGAAAGTGCCTTTGGTGGTGTACTTGTTTGCAATGGAACTATTGATCAAACAACAGCGGAAGCTATCAACGAAATTTTCTTTGAAGTATTGATTGCTGCTGCTTTTGATGAAGATGCATTGGGCATTTTAAAATCGAAGAAAAACAGGATATTGTTGCAACTGAAAGCACAGCCGGAGACTAAAGAGCAATATAAATCTGTTTTGAACGGCGTATTAAAACAAGGAATTGACGAAGGAAACTATACTGAGCCGATAGCTATCGGCTGGAAAGAAACCGGTGGACGAGAAACAACAACAACTGAAAAAGAAGATTTGATTTTTGCCAATCTTATTTGCAAGCATTTAAAATCAAATGCCATTGCATTAGTAAAAAATAAACAGCTAATTGGTAAAGGCTGCGGACAAACCAGCCGGATTGATTCACTTCGTCAGGCAGTAGAAAAAGCAAAACAATTCAATTTTGATTTGAATGGTGCCGCAATGGCCAGTGATGCTTTTTTCCCTTTTAATGATTGTGTAAAACTGGGACATGTAGCAGGCATTACTGCTTTTATTCAACCCGGTGGTTCTATAAGAGATAATGACTCAATAGAATATTGTAAAGAAAATAACCTGGCGATGGTGATAACGGGTTTAAGACATTTTAAGCATTAGACCCCAACCCCTAAAGGGCTTTAGGTCGTTTATGTTTAATGACTTTTAAAAATGATTACAGCAAATAACAATACGAGTGAACCTTTTTGATTTTCATAAAACCATTCTTCAATCATCTGCCGATTATTTAAAAAGGTTATCGGTATTTAATCCTTTGACCATTCGAAAAAAAGGAACAAGGTCTAAAGCCATTTTTGCATTAGCATTAGTTTGCGTTTTGTGGGGTACCACCTGGATTGCCTCCAAAGAAGGTGTACGCCACATGCCGGCACTCCAAATGGCGGCTATCCGTCAGTTAATTGCAGGTTCATTATATGTTGGCTTTTTTCTTTACAAAGGAATACCATTGCCCAAAGGAAAAGAATGGACTCCTGTATTGGTATTAAGTTTCCTGAATTTTATTATGAGCAATGGCCTCAGCACCTGGGGTATTAAATATATTTCAGCCGGGCTTGGTTCCATCATGGGTGCCATCTTTCCACTTTGGCTGGTAATTATCGGGTTGTTTATTTCTAAAGAAAAAATTCCGCAAAAAGCTCTTATCGGTTTGTTACTTGGCTTCGCCGGTGTTTGTGTTATTTTTTATGAACATCTGCAGGATTTTTTTATACCTGATTTTCGTTTTGGCATTATCCTGTCGCTTATCGCCACCTGGACATGGGCCTTTGCTACACTCTATACTAAACAACAGGCAGCAAGATTCAATCCCTATTTCAGTCTGGGTTTGCAGATGCTGATATCCGGAGTTTGTTTATATACATTTACAAGCCTTACAGGCAATACTATTCCTCTTACAAAAATTCCGTGGGAGTCGTGGGCTTCCATTGCTTACCTCATCCTCTTTGGTTCGCTGATTGCATTTGTTTGCTACCTGTATGCATTGCAAAATCTTCCTACAGAGCAGGCATCTATTTATGCGTATATAAATCCAATGGTAGCCGTTTTATGTGGCTGGCTGATTTTTAATGAAAAGGTTACCATTTTTATTACTGTGGGTGGATTGGTAACCTTGCTGGGTGTGTATTTAGTTAATAAAGCATTTAAAGCTGTTCCAGCACCAGAGCAGCCGGAAACGGAAGGCATTTAACCCGGTCTGACGGTCTCCGTCTGACTGCACACTTCCCCGATGAACTGATAATAAATTTCTCTCCATCCTTTAAATCGTTCATCGGTTCCTAAAAAAGTATTGTGCCAGATGCTGATAAAAGTTCCGTTTACTTTTTTTACCTGCTGATAATAATGCCGCATCTCTTCCAATGCCTGTGCAGGAGAAAATTTTTGCTCAAAAAAGGAGTTTGCTTCCATATAGCAAAATGGATAGAGCAGTAAATTAGTCGTTTCTTCTTTTTGCAAATCATACCAATAAAAAGAAGAAGCCACCGATGCCCGAAAGCCGTTGATACTTCCATAACCCATTGAAAAATCTTCTTTGATGCCTGCATTAATAAGATGGCGATATGTTTGTGGCAGGGTAAACCGGATGAAATGCTGGCGGGATGAAGTAATTTTTACTGTCGCTATATGTTCAATGGTTTGAATTTCTTTTTTTATGAGCAAAGGTTCATCTCCACTTTGCCATGAAGGGTGAACTCCTATAGTATATTTATCAGAATGTTGCTTTATTAATACCTGCAGTGCTGTTTCCTTCGGTAAAATATTTCTATCATACTTTCCTGTTTTTTCCGGAACAAGAAAAAAATAGCGGGGCTTGAATTTGTGTGGCCGATGCAGGTTGTCTATCCAGTCATAAGAATCAAACGGATCTGGCTCCTGGTTATCTAAGACTTTTCGCCGCAATGAAAACTTGTCCCATTTCCCTTTCAACAAATCTTTAACAGCGGCCCCGGCACTTCGCCACCATTCTTTGTGCTTGTAAGAATAAGCTTCGTCAATATCGTAAGTTGGAAGTAGTTCGAAGTTTGAAGTTTGGGGTTTGAAGTTGGAAAATTTTTGTTGTAAAGAACTTTTGAATTGCTCCAGCCAGGTATTAATCAGCGGAAGATTAAGAAATCCTTCTTTAAACGCCAATGAATTTTCATGGGCATAGCGGCCATACATATCTTTTGTATGAGGCAAATACTCTTCGTAGCGGCTGAGTAAATAAAAAGTAGCGGCAAAAATATCAAATGGGAAATCTCCTGCTGTTTTAAAGAATGCTTTATACCCGTTTACTTCAAAACAATTAATAGCCTGAGGTTTTATTTCTTGTTCGAATAATATGGAATGAGGGTGCAGATAAAATTCATCACCCGTAAATTTTTCTGCGCTGTAATTTATCCGGCTACCCGGATAGGTCAAAAATTCCTCTTTCTTATCAGTAACCTGAAAGGGTTTTCCAATCAGTTCTTTACCGATAAAATCGCAGACATATCGCAGCCGGTGTGTTATGGATGAACTGTAAACGATCATATTGATTAATTCTTCGCCAAACGTATATACTCATCTGCTTCCAGTTCAATTTGTCTTAGTATTGCCCTAATAAGTGGTCTTGAAATATCTTCTCCGGGATGATGTGGTAGAGTGGTGTAACGTCCATCAGTATGTTTGTAGAAACGATGGCTCCCTTTCTGTCTTACGATTTGAAATCCCAGTTTCAGCAAGATCTTCTCAAACTCTTTGGCAGATACAACTGGCAATTTACTCATACGGCTATGGAAATTTGCTGTATTCCTATAAATTTTGGAATTTCTTTTTTCTCTTCCTCTGTCATTGTTTCAAAACATAACTCAAGCACTTCTTTCAAACGTACAGTAAGTTCATCCAATGTTTTTGCCTGTGTATGGGCACCCGGTACATTGGGAATGGTACCGATATAATAACCAGACTCTGAATCTTTTTCAATATGTGCTGTAAATAACTGTTCCATAATTATACCTTATAGGTAACAAGGTACAAAAAATTATTTTCCATACTTCTCCTTCCACAACTGGTTAAACGATTTCTTTGGAAATTCCATTTTGCCCCGATGTTCTTTCCAACCCTTCACTACACTGTTGACCACCCAATTCTTAGTAGCACCGCCTGCCATGTTCATCCATTTGCGGCGCAGCATTCCCTGCTTCCACATTTTCCAGGCCATTTTTTCGGCAAATGAACTATGGCCTTCTTCTACTGCTTCATGTCTGTTTTCCAATAGCAATTCATGCAGGTTAATTTTCACTGCACACACTTCTGTACAAGCACCACAAAGGGATGAGGCATAACTAAGATGTTTCCACTCGCCTAAATCTTTTAAGTGAGGAGTAATGACAGAACCTATCGGGCCGCTGTAAGGAGTGGCATAAGTATGTCCGCCAATATTTTTATAAATGGGGCATGCATTTAAACAAGCACCACAACGGATACAGTATAAGCTTTCCCGCTGTTTTTCATTGGCCAGTATATTAGTGCGGCCATTGTCTAACAGTATCACATACATTTCTTCCGGCCCATCTGTCTCATTGGCTTGCCTTGGGCCGCTGATAATTGTATTATACACCGTTACTCTTTGCCCGGTACCAAAAGTGGCGAGCAAAGGCCAGAACAAAGCCAGGTCTGCCATCGAAGGAATTACTTTTTCAATGCCGGCAATAACAATATGTGTCTTTGGCATAGAGCAGCTCAACCTTGCATTGCCTTCATTTTCAGTAATGGCTATTCCGCCGATGTCGGTAATAATAAAATTAGCACCGGTAACTCCTATTTCCGCCTGCACATATTTATCACGGAGTATATCCCTGGCAACTAAGGTCAGTTGCTCCGGTGTTGCTTTTGGATCGGTACCTAATTTTTCTGCAAAGAGTTTTGCCACATCTTCTTTGCTCTTGTGCATGGCGGGAGTAACGATATGATAAGGTGGTTCTCCATCTAATTGCTGGATATATTCTCCCAAATCTGTTTCCACACTTTCAATACCATTCTTTTCCAGGAAAGCATTGAGGTGAATTTCTTCTGTCACCATACTTTTGCTCTTCACTAATGTCCTGCAATTCTTTTCTTCACATATTTTTTGAATGGCATCTAATGCCTGTTGTGCATCTTCCGCCCAGATAACTTTTGCACCTCTTCTTGTAATGATGGCTTCGAATGTTTCTAATTGTTTGTCGAGGTTTTCGATTGCCTTCCATTTGATGTTCTTGGCCATTTCCCTCGCCAGGTTAATATCAGAAAATTGTTGTTTACCCTGCGGCACTACGGCATTGTACTTACCAATATTAAAATTGATTTTACGCCGATGCTCTTTATCGGCAGCTTTAATAGTGCTTTTGGCAATAAAATCAGCAGATGTTTCTTTCACTTTTAATAGTTGAAATTTTATTCCTTAAAATCTATTTCCTCCCATTCACCTTTTGCAATTGTATCCAGTGCAGTATAAAAATCCTCTCCGTACTTTCTTATTAATGGTTCTTTTAAAAATTGATAAACGGGTACTTTCAGTTTTTCTCCTAATGCACAGGCAGGGCTGCATAGTTGCTCACGGGGTTCATAGTTTACTCTTTCATAGTCGCCATGCTTCCCTTTTTTGGCAATAATGGGATACAGGTGGCAACTGATTGGCTTTTTCCACCCGATAGTTATCGGGTCAATCACTTTATCGTTGTATGCCTGCTCAAAAGCACATTTAATAATGCCATTTTCGCCCCGGATACCATACACACATATTTCATTATCGTTGTCAACCGTTGGAGTTACCCATTCAAATTCTGCATCAAACACATAGAATCCTTTCTTTTCAATCTCAGCAATTGAATTTTTAGTGAGGTACGGTTTTACTTTTTCATAAACATCTGTAATAATTTTCAGTTCTTCCTTAGCCAATGGGGCACCGGCAGCACCATCTTCGCAACAACCACCCTTGCATTTGCCGAGATCACATACAAACTGCTTGTCCACCACATCTTCTGTAACTAATATATTGTCAATTACAATCAACCTCTTTCATTTTTGCAAAGGTAAGCACTGCCTTATTGCTCTCCTTCTTTTGTTCGCCGGAATAATTTTCTTTTTATGTGATGTCCTGCAGAGGTAAGCCGGTTATGCGAAGTAAGATAATGCAGCACTTTATGTTCCAGCCAGTGATGAAGTGGAACCAACAATGCTGCCAGTGCAATCATAAAGGCGAGGTCTTTCCACGGTTCTCCATGTGTGATGGAATAAATATTTTTTTTGAACACCAGGAAAATAAACTCAAACAGCATCAGGAACACAAAGAAGCTAATGGCTTTTATCAATCCGGCAGATACTTTAAACATACCAAGCACAACTAATGCAATAAACAATCCTATAATGCCGATTACAATACCGGGATATTGAATGTTATTTCTTCTTCGTTTCAGTTCTTGTGCTTCTTTTTCTAATTTTTCCTGCCGTTGTTGTTCGTCATCAGCTTCTACCTGGGTCAGCTCCTTTTCTCTTTTCAGGGGTTCAATACTGTCTTTGTACTGGTAGTAGATCGCTTTATATTTTCCAGCCAGCGGGGCATTGCCTGTTTCAGTGTATAAACATATCAAGGTGTTTGGAAGCAGCTTTTACATTTTCGAGTAAGCCATTTTTTTCGCTAATTTCTTTTACCCGCAGGTAATATTCTATTGCATTTTTTATATCACCTGATTTTTGATAGAAGGAAGCCAGTTGGCCATAAAAACTAACTTTATTACTTTCATTAAAACTGTTCTCAAACATCGGCCTTGCTTTCTGCAGGTATATTCAGGCCGAATCAAACCGACCAAGCTCCGTATAAATGACACCATAGGCCTGATCAATAACAGGGAAACAGTAAGAAGTAAAATTTTCCGGAAAATGTTCATACGCCGGGTGTTGGCTCTGAAATTAGTAAACATTCAGCCGAAGGTGAAATTCCTTTAACAATTAACTAACAGCCTGTCCTTATGGAGAGCTTTTCACTGCGGCATCTCCCCAATATCACAAACCACTGTATGCAAAACACCAGAGTTATCACCTTTCAAAAGTCGGCAAAGGTCTTTTTCCAGATGCTGTTCTGGGTGCCGGTAGCTACCCTGAGTTTACTCCTTATTTACAACACCCTTCCTTATTTTTCGTTCAGTAAAGATTTTAGTTTTATAGAAGAAAGGAGTTTTTTGTTTAAAAGTAATTTCTACAATGCTTGTTTCTACATCCACATTTTTGCAGGATCGCTTTGCATTCTTACTGCCCTTATCCAATTTTCAAGATATATCCTGAAAAAGACGAAAGCCATTCACCGTTTTTCAGGTAAGATTTATGTTTTTGTGGTTCTGTTTCTTGGAGCACCCACCGGCTTGTATATGTCCTTCTTCGCTAAAGGAAGTTTTTGGGAAAGAGCTTTGTTCATGTTTATGGCTGGTTTTTGGTTCATCACTACGTTATATGGCTTAACCACTATTCACAAAAAAAATGTAATTGCCCATAAGGTATGGATGATGCGTAGCTACGCCATGGCAATGACGGCAGTTACCTTCCGGGTTTACCACATTGTATTTTACCTGTTGGATTGGGGCCACCTGGAAAACTATGAATTATCGCTCTGGATAAGTGTAGTTGGTAATATGCTGTTTGCAGAATGGATTATTTACCGGCAGAGTAAAAATTATTTAAAATCGTTTGCGACATAAATTTTTTAAAAGAGTTCAAAACAATTGGCCATTTAAAAACAAATAAAAGTTAATCAAATGAAATCAATCTTGTACGCAGGCGCCACGTTAATGATTGGCGCAAGTATCTATGGGTTTGTGGACTACAAACAGACACAGGGCAAAAAGGAATTTAAAGAAATGTATGCTGAAGAAAAAGAGCCTGTTATTATGAATGAAAAGAAAGTGACTGAACCGGAACCGGTGGCAAAAAAAGACCGGGTTAGTTTTAACAATGTTAGCAATAACAAAAAAGTAGTAGAAAAAAAACAGGCTGTTAACAAGGAAGATGAAGAGTTAATAACTTCCATTAAACCTATTGGAGATGATGAGGCAATTGCAACCAGTGCAATAAAGGAAATTGAAAAAGCGAATGTTGATGTAAAGACCACCAAAGAAAGCGGCACAGAAAAGAAAGTAGTTAAGAAAAGAAAACTCAGCACTAAACTTTTCAGCCGTGGTGCATTGGATGAACGTTATGTTGAACCAAAAGCAAAGAAGGAAACTACGAAAGAAGAAGTATTAAAAACTGAAAATAAAGAGTGGTAGAAAGCCTGCCCGACTGATCATTCAGGCGGGCATACAGTAATCTGCTCTGCGAGGCTGTCTCAAAAGTAAACGGACCACAACGAACACTAAGAAAACACAAAGATTCACAAAGATTCACAAAGATTCACAAAGAAAATTTCCTTTACTTTCAATACGTTGTGTTCTTCGTGAAAAACTTTGTGGGCTTTGTGCTCCTTGTTTTTTTGACTTTTGATACGGCCTCTTTTATTTCCATTTCAGCGTATTGATTAAATGCTGTAAGTCTTTTTTCAAAAAATCATTAACGATGCCGAGAGAGTCCGCATTAGGGGTGGCATCAAAATATAAAGCCCCTCTTAAAAAATGTTTGGTAGAGTCGGTCAAAAAAAACTGGTTGGCAGTTGCGGTATTTCCTCCCAGCGAAAAATAAACACCTTCTACACCATTGGGGGTCTGCATCAAACTATCATTAATACCTGTTGATACATCCACATGTTGCTTATAAGCCATTTTAAAACCATCTCTTACCAGCGAGTCGAATTTATTCTGTACCCCGATAGTTTTATAGCTGATGTAAATTCTTCCGGCAAACTGCGGCAAATCAATATTCACCCACCAGTCACCTGCTTTGTCATCAAAAAAAGTGGAGTCCTTATTTACCGTAGCATACACAGGATATTCAAATGTATAAGGATATCCTGGCTGGTCAAATGGCTGATATTTTTTTTCAGGAAAATCTATATGAAAAAATCCCTTTTTCTTGCCGGCAGAATAATCGCTGTTGCAACCTACCAGAAACCAGCAACCAGCAACCAATAACAAAAAAGCTCGAAACAATATATTCATAGGAAATCAGTTATTCAGGTTTAGGTCTTATTGTAACTTTCACCAATTGAATTCGGTTATTTTCTATCTTTTCTATACCAAATTCAAAATCGCCGCAAGGAATTACCCAATCTATTGTGGGAAATTCACCAGCAACTTCCAGTATCAACCCTGCCAGCGATTCACTTTCTCCTCTTACCTTATCAAATGTATCCATCGGTATCTTCATGATACGGCACATATCATGAATCATTGTTTTACCTTCAAAAATATAGTTATTGTCATCTACTTTATAATTATTGCTTTCTTCTTCATCAAATTCGTCTTTGATTTCGCCAATTACTTCTTCCAGGATGTCTTCCATAGTTACTATACCACTGGTGCCGCCAAACTCATCCACCACCACAGCAAAGTGAATATGTTTTTGCTGAAAATCTTTTAACAGGTCTTCAATCAGTTTTGGTTCGGGTACAAAATAGGGCTGCCGCATCAGCGGATGCCAGTCAAAGGTCTCTTCTTCATTCAGGCAGGGAATTAAATCCTTGGTATTAATAATACCTGCTATCTCATCCAGGCTTTCTTTATACACCGGCAATCTTGAATAGTGAAGCTCTTCTACCCGTTTTACTACATCGCCAAATGATGATTTATATTCAATCCCACTTACATCGAGGCGGCTCCGCATAATTTGTTTTACGGATATATTGCCAAACTTTACTATTCCCTTCATAATGTTTTTCTCTTCCTGCGAAGCTTCATCATCGGTTTTAATGTCAATGGCCTCGTCCAGTTCCTGCATACTCATCGCTTCTGTTTTATCTGCACCAGCGCCTTTGCCTATTCCGTCTGCCAGTTTTACTATCCATTTACTTATTCTTCTTAATAATAAATGAAGGGCCTCTACTACAAAAGAAGAACCATATGCAAACCGGAGGTTGTTTTGCGCCGCCCATACCTTTGGAAATATTTTGCCGGCAAATATTAGTATAAAAGCAATGGCGATAACTTTCAAAAGCACTTCAGGTATTGCACCTATTTTGCCAAAGGAAATAAACTGGTTGATTAAATAGTTGGACAAAACTATGATACAGATATTTACAAGGGTGCCTGCAATGAGCAGCGATGCATATACTTCTTTCGGTTCTTCCAGCAGGTTTACAATCCGCTTTGCGGCAACATGCTGTTTTGTTTTCAGCATATTCACATCTTTTTTATTAAGCGAAAACAAGGCTACTTCTGCACCAGAGATGGTGAAAGTAAGCAGCAACAAAACAATTAAGGTAATGGCTAAAAAAGTAGTGCCCTGTATATTTACTGACAGGAAAACATGAGAGAAATAGTCAGTAATAGAAATAAGTATCGAATGGGTTTCCAAAGCAATGGGTTTTGTTAATCAAAAAGGCAGGTCATTATAGCCTGCCCTGAGAACCGGAACAAAGTTATTGTATTTACTTTTTATACCTAAATAGGTAGCGTTTCGGACGGGCCACCCTCCCGATTGTTATCGGGAGGGAGATCGCCACCACCAATACTCTCTATGCCACCACCCTCGCCATGCGAACCACCGTTATCCATCCTTTTATCCAGCATAATGAGATTATCACCCACCACTTCCGTAGCAGATTTCCGGCTACCATCCTTGTCATCCCAATGGCGGGTTCTCAACCTGCCTTCGATATAAACTAGGCTGCTTTTATGTAGATATTTTTCTGCCAGATCGGCCAATCCTCTCCAAAGCACTACCGTATGCCACTCCGTTTGCGATACTAATTTACCTGTACGATCCTTAAAAGTCTCCGTAGTTGCCAGCGGAAATTTAGCTACGGCAATATTTCCTTCCAGGTGCTGTACATCCGGGTCTTTGCCAAGATTACCGATCAGCATTACTCTGTTTACGCCTCTCATACATTTATTTTTTTAGAGTTAGAAAATCTTCTAAAACATCTGATTCATGCCCCTTAAAGTTAAAAAAAGGAGCACAAAGCTCACAAAGTTTTTCACGAAGAACACAACGTATTGAAATCAAAGGAAAAATTCTTTGTGAGCATTGTGTTTTCTTGGTGTTCGTTGTGCTCCAACTAACTTTTGTGACGGATTCTTTTTGACATTAGAACAAAGTCTGCTGACCCCTTTTTTCTCTCATGTATTGATTAATGAATTGAGGAAAAGCATAATTACCGGCCTTGTTTTTCGTAAGCCACAACCACTCCTTATTACCGGCAGGTTTTTGATTCAGCTTTACTTTTATAAATTGCCCGGCTATTAACTGGTGCGAAAGCTGTTGTTTAAATAGCGGAGATACTGTAAGCAGCTCGTAATTTTTTTTTGTGAGCCATTTCTTCTTTTCAGCCAGTTGCAATATTTTCTTTATATCCATTTCGCCGGCAGATTCTACCAATGGAAATTCATACAGGTCTTGCCATATATCTTTTTCAGTCCGCTGCCGGATGGCTACCCGATAGCTATCGGGTTCATTTTTATATTCCAACACCAGATAATAAAACCATCTTTTTCTGATAGTGATTTTCTTTTCTTTTACGGGCAGTTCATTTATTTTATTTTGAAGAAAAGCAACACAATGTTTTTTGAAAACACAGGTTGAACAAAGAGGTGCTGCCGGTTTGCAAACTACCGCCCCAAAATCCATGATGGCCTGGTTGTATAAGCCAGGTTGTTTTTTATCCAGTAATTCGTCTGCTACTGTAGTGAATAATTTTTTTCCTCCGGTTGAATCAACAGGTGTATTTATTCCAAATATTCTTGCTAATACCCGAAACACATTTCCATCTACTACTGCGTGTGGCAGATTAAATGCAAAGGAAGAAATAGCAGCAGCGGTGTATGGGCCAATGCCTTTTAATGCTTTAATGTCTTCGTAAGCAGAAGGAAATTTTCCTTTCAGCTCTCTTGAAATATACCGGGCGGTGGCAATCAGGTTTCTGCATCTTGTATAATAGCCAAGGCCTTCCCAGAGTTTGAAAACCTTTTCATCTGGTGCCTTCGCCAGTTTGTGTATGTCCGGAAATGTTTTAATGAAGTTGTTATAATAATTTAACCCCTGTTCCACCCTTGTTTGCTGGAGGATAATTTCGCTGAGCCAGATCTTATAAGGGTCTTTTTCTCCCTTCCAGGGCATTTGCCGCTTATTTTTTTCCTTATTCCACTTTAATAGCAGTGAGGTAAAATTATTTTTTAGTTGCTGACCTGTTTTATTCATGAAAAATGGGACTATAAGGTTGGTTTTAACAGATAAATATCCGTCATTTTCTTTTGACAGGTGTAAATACCAGTGAAAAAAATTATGCCTATTTAGTTGACTATCATATTATTTTGTCATAAATTGTTGTTCATATAATCACTAAAACCTGCAACAATGAGAAAAGCCGACCTGGTAAATCAGATTTCTGAAAAAACAGGCATACCCAAGGTAGATGTGCTTGTTACTCTTGAAACTATGTTTAAAGAGGTAAAAGACACCCTCGCCGCTGGCGAAAACATCTATATCCGGGGCTTTGGCAGCTTCATCACTAAAAAAAGAGCTGCCAAAATTGGTCGCAACATCAAAAAGAATATTGCAGTGCATATTCCGGAACATTACATTCCTGCGTTCAAGCCTGCTAAAGAATTTGTAGCAGAAGTAAAAAAACTAAAAGAGATTAAACCTGACGCAGGTCCGGGTGAAGATGCTTAATAAACCCTTCCTTTCTACATTTTAATACAGGTCATTGGGGTAACTTTGCCTCCTGAAATTTTTGACTGTGAAGAAACCTCAATGGATCACAATTGGTATGGCTGTATTGCTAATCGCAGCTATTTTTATTTTTGGCAGAACCGTGCCTAAGAAAAAGGTAATAGCGGCAACAGAGCATGGCCCAAATGATGGACATAATCATGGAACTGTTGAGTCAGCCATTAGTATTGACACTATCCTCAATATGGCTAAGAAACAACTAACAACGGAACAAGTTGTAAGAATAAATACATTAGAAAATTCGATTACCCGTGGCGACCCCGCAAAGGCGGGGCAAGTCGTAAAAGACCAGCAATTGCATGTATATCACCAGTTAGCCCGGTTTTGGGCCGACTCAGCCCATGTCTTTGAGCCCTACGCCTGGTATAATGGTGAAGCAGCCCGATTGGAAAATTCAGAAAAAAACCTCACCTTCGCCGCCCAACTGTTTTTGGATAACCTGCAAAATGATGATGTAGAGCAACGCAGACAATGGAAGGCAATGCAGGCCAAAGATTTGTTTGAAAGGTCTTTGAAGATTAACCCGAATAATGATTCCGCTAAAGTAGGCCTGGGTGCCTGCTACCTGTTTGGCAATATTTCCGCCGCTCCTATGGAAGGGATATTGAAGATCAGGGAAGTAGTTGAAAAAGATAGTACCAATCTTTATGCACAGATGATGCTGGTAAGAGGTTCATTGGTATCCGGGCAATACGATAAAGCTATCAGCCGTTTAGAAACGGTTAACCGGATAAAACCGGATGAAATAGACGCCATGTTGTTGCTGGCAGAAGTGTATGAGCGGATGAATGATAAGAAGAATGCAATAAGCTGGTACCAGAAATGCCTTCAGTTTGCTAAAGAACCTGAACTTAAAACAGCCATTGAAAAGAGAATTGAAGAATTGAAGAAATAGACAGAGTACCGATGGACTCTGCACATGAAAATTATTTATAACCAAGATTTAAAAATTATTTGAGTATGCCTTGTGGTAAAAAAAGGAAGCGTCATAAAATTGCGACGCACAAGCGTAAAAAAAGACTGAGAAAGAACCGTCATAAGAAGAGGAACAAATAGTTGATTAGTTAACTGGTTAATTAGTTAATAGGGAAATGGTAGTCAGAGTATCCCCAATCAACTAATTAACCAATTAACCTTTTACTAAAATCAGTCCACCGGTTGTTTGCCGTAAAAGTTTGCACCCCACCAATTTCTCGCAAAAATTTCTACAGGTAAAACCCTGCATTCCATACGGATTTTTGGCAACTGGTGTTTACAGCATTAAGGTGATTCATTTATGTAAGCTGTAATGAACAAAGAACTTATTATTAATGCAGTCCCGCAGGGTGTTGAAATTGCTCTGCTGGAAGACAAGAAGCTGGTAGAATTGCATAGCGAAAAAAGCGATGCCCGTTTTGCCGTTGGTGACTTGTATCTGGGTAAAGTAAAAAAGCTGATACCCGGACTCAATGCTGCTTTTGTAGATGTTGGGTTTGAGAAGGATGCTTTTCTTCACTATACTGACCTGAGTCCCTATGCCAAATCCCTGCTGAAATTCACTACCATGTGTATGCAGGATAAAAGCGATACGGGTCTTGATTTTGGCAAATTCACAATCGAAGGAGAAATTGTTAAGACAGGAAAGATAAATGAGGTATTAGGTGGTAAACCACATATTTTGGTTCAAATCCTGAAAGAGCCTATTGCGGCAAAAGGACCAAGGCTTAGTTGCGAATTATCATTACCCGGCCGGTTTGTAGTACTTACTCCATTCAATGATATAGTAGCGGTATCAAGAAAAATTCATTCTTCGGAAGAAAGAAAAAGATTGCAAAAGATAGTAGAAGCTATCAAGTCAAAAAACTTTGGTGTTATCGTTCGTACGGCTGCCGAAGGAAAAAATACAGCTGAGCTGCATGAAGATCTTTCTGCCCTGATAGCCATGTGGGAGAGTATTCAGAAAAATTTGAAAGGTGCAGTGGCTCCCGCCAAAATACTAAGTGAACAAACAAAGACCACCAGCATGCTGCGTGACTTATTGAATGAAGATTTCAATAAGATTGTTGTAAATGACCGGGACATATTTACGGATACAAAAAATTATATTCAACGGATTGCTCCAGAAAAAGCAGACATCGTTTCTTTTTATAATAACGGAGCTACCATTTTCGATTCATTCGGCATTACCAAGCAGGTAAAATCTTCGTTTGGTAAAACGGTGAATATGGATAGCGGCGCCTATCTTATTATTGAGCACACGGAAGCCTTGCATGTTATTGATGTAAACAGCGGCTATAAAAGTGTAAGTAATAATCAGGAGCAAAATGCACTGGAAACAAACTTAGAAGCAGCAGAAGAAATAGCCCGGCAACTTCGCCTGAGAGATTTAGGTGGTATTATCGTTGTTGATTTTATTGATATGAAGCTTCCGGATAACAAACGGAAGCTGGTGGAAAGAATGGAAGAGTTTATGAGTCCTGACCGGGCTAAACATGCGGTACTTCCCATTTCCAAATTCGGTATTATGCAAATTACCCGGCAGCGGATGAAGCCGGAGATGAATATTAATACACTGGAAGTTTGCCCCAGCTGTAATGGAACCGGTAAAATTTCATCCACCCTTTTATTGGAAGATGAAATTGAAAAGAACCTGAGTTACCTGGTTACACATAAAAATAGTAAACTTAAATTAGTAGTGCACCCAATCCTGTATGCCTACCTCACCAAGGGCTGGTTCTGGAATTCGCAGATGGCAAAATGGAAAAAGAAATTCGGACAGAAAACCCGGCTGGAAAAAGACAGCAACTATCATCTTACTGAGTACAAGTTTTTTGACCAGCATGATGAAGAGATAAAATTATAAAAAAAACCTCCCGCTTGAAACGGGAGGTTTTTTATGAAATGAAATTATTTTTTATTCTATTGTTTCGGATTTTTAACCGGAGTGCTACCGCCAGTGGGTGGGTTGTACACCAATTCATTATCCGGAACATCCCAGTAATCAAGAAAATTATACTCAATGGTAACATTGGTATTTACAGCACCTGTGCCTGTTACTACAACGGCACCGTATCTGCCACCACCCTGAGCAACAGGATCAATAATCTTTAACCGGCGGGCATCATAAAATGACAAGCCTATAAATGGTAAAGCACACCTTCTTTCTCTTCTTAATTCTTCTCTGGCCTGGGTAAGCGTTAAGCCTGTGCCGCTTACTGCTGCCAAATTAGCACCTTGAGAAGTACGTACTGCATCTACCAATGCCAATCCTGGATTGATGCTATTAGTATTAATCAACGCTTCTGCTTTCATCAATTCATTTTCTTCGTAGCTACTTGCCAAAAAGAGTTCTTCTGCACCTGCATCTGTATTTGTGTATACTTTTACACCAGCCAGTCCTGTTCCTTTGTTAATTAAACGGTAACGGGTGTTGAATACATGCCCTCTGTCGCCATTACCTATCCAGGTTACAGTTTGTGCAATATTATTTGTAAACCGTCTGTCGCCAGCTTTGAAATCCTGTACCAGGCGTTCGCTTAGTTTATAAGTATTGCCACCTGCCAATGCGTTTTGTACTCTAGAACCTACTGTACCTGTTGTAGGGGATAAAAAATCACCAGCAGTATTTGATCTGCCTGTAAAAACTTTGTCAGTAGAAAGAACACCATCATTAGTCAGTGTAAGGATTGAAGCCCATTGAGTCGGGGACATAGTAGCCACAGGTGTATTTACTAGAATATTTCTTGCTTTCAAAGTATTGATATTTCGCTTCCACATATCAGTCGTTAAAATTCCACCTTTTCCTACCTGGCAAAAGCTTGGAATTAGCTTTCCAAGAATGTCATTATACGCTAATGTTACAGTAGCGGCATTCAAAGTAGTGGCACAGAGATCAAGCTGTTTATTTGATTCTGTAATAATAGCTTCCTTGGTTACGTAATTACCATTAGTAGCACCGGCCACATCGTTAATAATCCCGGCATAATAGATAGAGCCAATACGGGAATAAGCAAAGCCTTTCCACCAATAAGCCCAGGTTTTTATAGTTGCTTTTTTTGTTGCTCCATCAGTAGCAAAGCTAACTTTATCAACAGAACTTAAAATATTATTACAGGTATTAATCATTGAATACATATAAGCCCACTCATAATAGAGTGTGTTTTGCCCCTGATTGCTATTTGTATTGATTGATCTAATCATCGCAATCTGCTTATTAGGCGAATTGGGATTTAATACAATAGTACCGTTATCCAATGTAATTTTATCTGGACAGCCGATCTGGTTAATGAAAGCATTGGCGGCTTCTACTTGTATAGCATCACCCATCATTTCATGAAAACCCATAGCACCAGACCAAAAGAAACCATACACTCCATCAGAATATTTAAGATCTCTGAAACCATTTCTGTAAACACCCCCCTGAGATAATGCAATAATACCTGCTTCGGTAGTTGCACTTTCTGGTACAGGTTGATTGGGGTTTTTTATTTCTAACTGCTTTTTGCAGGATGTAACAGTGCTTAATAGTACGGCTGCTGTAAATATGAAATATATTTTTTTCATTGTCTGTTTGTTTTAATGTTAAAAACCAAGATTGAGTCCAATCTGGAACGTTTTAAGATTCGGAACAGTGTTATGATCCACCCCTCTGTCGAAGGATGAATTAGCCGTTCCTGAACTAACTTCAGGGTCAAATCCGGAATATTTTGTGAATGTAACAAGGTTACGCCCCATTAACACCAACTGCAGTCTTTGAAAAACTGGCATATTAATCAGTTTTGTAAAATCATACGCAAGAGAAAGATTTCGAAGCCTGAGAAAAGAAGCATCTTCATAAAAATAGTTCCTTGTTCCATTTGCCTGCACCTGGGCATACACACCTCTGTAAAAAGCTGTATAAGCACCTGTCTGGCCATCAATAGTTACAGGTTTGGCATAATCGCCATGAATACCATCTCTGTACATCCACTGTCTTGTTTGATTATATAGGTGGTTGCCCTGTACCCAATCCCACTGCATATTGATGCTTAAATTATTCTTAAAAGTGATGTCATTAATAAATGACATATTAAACTTTGGATTAGGATCACCAAAACTTACTTTGTTCGGTGTTACAAAAGGCTGCTTAGTGAGCTTATCTACCACCCATCCGTTGCTGGCTAATGTATAATTAACCTGTAACGCTTTTGCTATGTAAGGGTTGCCGTTAGGGGCTAACTGTTCAACACTTGATAACAACAAATTGCCATAAAGCTGGCCAATTTTTTCGCCGGCTTTTAATACATAGTTACTGCTGCCTGCATTAGAAATAACAACAATCTCAGTACCTCCTTTTACAGAAGTTATTTTAGAAGTTTGCTTACTGAAATTGGTAGTAAGATTCCAGTTAAAATCTTTATTTTTTAAAACTGTAACATTTAATGAAGCCTGTAGCCCACTTGAAGCCAGTCCAAAGGCATTATCTCTGATTGTGCCCGTACCAGAGCTTGGGGCAGCATCAACACTATAGATGGCATTAGCTGTGCTTCTGTCCCAATAGGTAGCAGAAAAATTAATGCTACTAAGCCAGTTTCCTTTCAATCCTTTTATACTCATATCCAAACCCACTTCAATTTCTTTAGAAACCTCAACATCAAGATTGGGGTTAGGATTATTAGTTGGAAAAGTAAATCCAACATTAGAACCAAGATTAACAGTATTCAATAATGGGTAACGGTCAAATGGTCTTGGTTGAATACCTGCCTTTCCATAAGCTGCTCTTAATTTAAACTCATTAATACTGGAACCTACTTTTCCATTTTTCCAAAAATCAAAAGAAGAAAGTCTCAAATAGGCATCTCCTCTAGGGAAAGTGAAGGGCTTCGAACCGCCCCCAAACGCTGAAGAAAAGTCGCTCCTAATACCTCCCGAAACTCCACCATAATCACCATAATCAAATTTTTGATTTGCCAGATAGCCATAAGTAACAAATGGCTCAGTATAGTCAGATTGGATACGGTTGGTAACCATCTGGCTGGCTGTATATGGTGTATAGAAAGGCGCATCTGCTCCCCATGTTATGTATTGCTTGAATAGATTTTTTCTATAGTCAAACGAAAGAAGTGTAGTTGATTTAATCGGAAGATTAATTTTAAAATCATCTTCAAAATCAAAATCAAGAGTAGCCGATGTGATGAAATTCTGGAAAACGGTTCTGTACCTGAAATTATCAATAGAACCAGACGTACCTACAGAAGGCGTTGGGGCATAATTACCCGTCCACCATCTTGTACCCCAGAATTTTGCACTGGCATTATCATCCTGTGGTTTTACATCATAAGTAACATCCTGGGTTTGATAGTTCATACCATACTTGGCATCCAGTTCTAAAAACTTTGTTGGTTTATAATTCAGGTTGAAGTTCTGAACAATATCTATTTTATTGTCAAGATTGCTTGAATACTGATTTCTGTAATTAGGATTATATCCGTTTACCCCTGTTGCATCACCAAAATAGTAACCATAATTGCCATCAGGCATTCTATAGTTATAATCAGCAAATGGTCTTGAATTATTCAATGCAAACAAGATACCACGGCCCGTACCATCATTTAAAGAGTTCTTAGTGTAAACCAATTGTGTAATACTTCGGAATTTCAAATTCTTAGCAAGCTCCACACCAAAATTGGTACTCAGGTTAGTACGGGAAAATTTTCCATTATCCTTGAATGTACTGGTTTGCCTGTTATCAGAAACGGCAAAACTAAAATCCATTTTATCTTTAGCACCAGAGATTGAAATTGAATTATTTGTAGTGTAAGCAGTCTGAAAAAACATTTTATAATGGTCGTAGTACTGTAAATTTTTATCATACGGCATGCTTGTGGTGGTAGTAGGATTTATTAAGTTTACCTGTACGTTTTCTCTGAACACACTGATTAAGGGGTCAAGAACAATCAGGTTACCAGAAGAACCTATTACCTCTCCATTAGCATTTACTGCAAAAGGATGCAATCTTGCTTTATGCACATCTCCAAGATTGAGCATACTATTGCTGGAAACATTTGTTGAGAAATCAATTCTTACTTTTCCGGTTTTCCCTTTTTTAGAGAACATCTGAATTACACCATTAGCACCCTGTGCGCCATAAATAGTAGCAGAGGCAGCACCTTGCACTACTTCAATTCTTTCTATCCCACTCAGGTCAAGAGAATTCAGGTCGGTAGCCCTTACCTCAAGTCCGTCTAATAAAATCATTGGAGAAGTTCCCCTGTTGATAGTATTGATACCCCTTAATAAAATATTAACTGGTCTTCCCGGAGAGCCATTAGTACTGCTGATTTGTGCTCCAGCAATTTTACCAACTAATGCCTGATCAATTGAGGCCGTTGGTGCAGGAGGTAATTTGTCCGCCGTAATGGATTCAACTGAGATTCCTAATTTCTTTCTGCTGGTTGCAGAACCTGTTCCAGTTACCACAACCTCACTTAAAGCTTTTGTATCTAAAACAAGTGAGATTGCAACATTGGTTTGCGTACCAATATTTAAATCTTTGTCTTCGTAACCAATAGCACTAATAATCAACGTAGCATTTGCTGCTGCATTAACTTTAAAAGTTCCATCGGGTGCAGCACTGGTGCCACCTTTAGTACTTTTTACCCGAATTGAAGCACCATTTAGCGGTGTTCCGTTGGCATCGGTAACTTTTCCGGTTACTTCTCTTGTTTGTGCTATTAGTAGTTGTGCGGTAAGAAGCAAGCCGCTCAATAAAAGCAGTTTAAATTTTCTCATATTATTAGTTTTATTCAACAATAAATAAATATATGTTAACCTAAGCTTAACGAAACAATAATGTGCCGCAAAATGCTGCAAATAAAAATAAGTTGATAGAAATCAACTACTTTTTTCTTTAAGCAAATGTTCGGCTAAAAAAAATATAGAAATCATGAATTTGTTCAATAAAAAAGAGGCTGCCCTTTCGAGACAGCCTCTTGTAAATATTCTTAATAAGTCTACTTAGTACCCTGGATTCTGAGCAAGATTAGGATTTACATTCCTTTCTCTTAATGGAATAGGAAATGTCATCTTATCATCATTCCATGTTTTACCATCTACGGTTTGTCTTAATCTTTTTGCATCCCAAAGACCCTGCCCTTCAAAAGCAAGTTCCAATTCTCTTTC
>JBKJIX010000031.1:0-4236 GCA_046598205.1 Chitinophagaceae bacterium | reverse complement strand
ATACCAGTGTTCCATGGAAGTCATGCCGGCCCTTGCAGAATTTAATACATTCCATCTTGCCACATCCATCTGTGCATGATGGCAGCAACTGCGCAATCCTAATTTTTTATTCTCCCGAATGGCGGCATCCATTACTAGTGGGGCAGCGCCAAAAAATTTTATCCCATCGGCGCCCTTCTTTGCATTCTCTCTTGTCCATTCAATAGCTTGCTCAGCAGTAACAATGGGTTGCTTAGCTCCCTGGCCAAAAGAAGTGTAGGCAAATATTCTTGGGGCGGTTATTTTATTTTCAGCACTCAATCTTTTTTCATCCAATACCCAGTCTAATCCATTGCCTGCAGAAGGGTCACGGATGGTAGTGATGCCATGGGCCATCCAGAGTTTGAAAACATATTCAGCCGGAGTACCCTGACCCTTGCCGCCGATATGGCCATGCATATCAATTAAACCCGGCATCAAATACATACCGGTGCAATCCATTTCTTTTCCGCCCTCTTTTAATTTGGGACGGCTGTCAGCGTTGATAGGAATGCCAGAACCAACACCTGCAATCTTTACGATTCGGTTGTTTTCAATTACAATGTCCATCGGCCCGGTAGGTGGCGCCCCGGTGCCATTGATCATTATTACGCCACGAATTATTAGTTGGGTAAAAGGACCATCACCTTCTTTTTTTTCAGGCGCCTTTGGTATTTGCGCATTCAATACACTGAGTGAAAAGAAGATAATGTTGAAAAGAAAAAGCCTGATTTGCATAAGCAGTTGTTTTGTCTGAAGGACTCCTTCGGAGAGGAAAAACAAGTTAGCAAAAACGAAGCAGACTTTAAATAAAATAATTATTCTTTATAAGGCAACAACCTCTTCAGCAGAAACTCTTTTTTACTCCGCGATACATCTACGCTGGAGCCATCACTCATAATAAGATAACCGCCTTCACCCTTGATGTACTTATTGATCTCATTCATATTTACAATGTAGGAATGATGTACCCTGAAGAAGCTATCCTCATTCAGCATCTCCTCCACATCTTTGAGTGTACGGGATACGATTATCTTTTGTTTATTCTTCAGAAAGAAGACTGTGTAGTTGCTGTCCGAAGCACAACTAATGATGGAATCAAGGGCAACCATCTGCAACCCTTCCATAGTTGGCAAAGCAATTTTTTGCACTCCAACGGAGGAGTGATTTATTTTCTGCAAAAGAATTTCTAATTGCTGCGGCAGCGGACTAGATATTCGGCTGATGGTTTTCTGAACAGCTTTTTGTAGTTCTTCCCTGTCAACGGGTTTTAATAAATAATCCAGGGCACTAAAGCGGATAGCTTTGATAGCATACTGATCATAACTAGTGGTAAAGATGAGTTGAAAATTTATTTCTCCAAAAGAGTCCATTCGGACAGGTAATTTTTCCAGTAATTCAAAGCCATTCATCTGTGGCATTTCAATATCGAGGAAAAGAAGTTGGGGCTTTTGTTCTCTGATAGCAACAATAGCCGCTTCGCCGGAATAACAAATGTCTGCAACTTTTACTTCCGGGCAATAACGTTCCAGTAAAGTTGCTAGTGCTTCGCAACAGTAAGGTTCGTCGTCTATGATAATTGCTTTAAGCATGTTTTAAACTTTTGATGCTTTTTTAGTAGCTACAGGAAAAATTATTTCACGCCAAGACGCTAAGGTTTCGCAAAGGCGCAAAGAAATATTAGCGTCTTTTGTATTTTATCTTTGCGGCTTTGCGTGAAATCAAACTTAAACTGCGACACTATTAAACTCTTCTATAGTTTCTTTATATTTAATCTTTAGCCGCACACATGTACCTGCTACCTCATTATTTTCACTCAGTATATCCTCAATCTGGTAAAAGGTACTGAAATTATTTTCCTGGTTTAGCAAAGCCAGTCGCTCTGTTGTGATTTTTAATCCCATTGATTTTTTTTCTTCTGCGGATTTGCTTTTTATCTCTGCTGCTTTTTGGCGGCCGATTCCATTATCTGTTATACTGCAATTTAAAACTTTGTTATCCTCCAAAGGAGTCCTTGTGGACATACTCAGGACAATATCAAGACGGCCCAACTCTTGCCGACCAGATTGCGGGTCTGCCAGATGCCTGAGCCCATGCCAGATGGCATTTTCACAAAACGGTTGCAGCAATAAGGATGGGATATATAAAGCTCCTGCATCTACTCTGTTTGTAAAAGCAATTTGGTAGTCAAAAGTATTTTTAAAACGTAAGCGTTCCATATCCAGTTAAATGGTCAGCATGTCAAGTTCATCTTCCAGTGTTATCAATGGTTTTTTCGAATTAATCAGCACCATACGAATGAGACGTGAAAAACGGGTAAGATAATCTGAAGCTGTATCCGGTTCATTTTTTAAAATAAACTTATTGATAGAGCTGAGACAGTTAAATATAAAATGCGGGTTCATTTGTGCACGGAGGGCTTGCATTTCCAGCTCAGTTAGTTTTTTTTCATTTTCTAGTTGATGTAATTCAAAGTCTTTTTGAATCCGCAATTTTTCATTCTTTTTTTTGAGTAAAAGATTACGGGTAAAAAAGAATCCGATAAGCAAAAGGGCTAACACACTCAGGAGTATAAACTTTTTTAGTTGGTCTTGCTGTTTAAGTTGTTGTTCTTTTATTTTATTGTCTTTGTTTAATAGCCCTATCAGTGCTTCTTTTTTAGCAGTGTTTATCCGGAATAAAAATTGCCTGTTTTGAATTGAATCTTTCAGAGCATTATGTTTAAGCAGGTATAAGTATGCGCTATCACTGTTGCCTAATCCATAATGTATTTTTGAAAATACTTCGTATCCTTTCATCTGAGCAGGTCTTGATTTGCTATTTGCAGCTAATGCCATTGCATCTATTACATATTTCTTAGCTGTACTGAAATCATTTTTACCTGCATAGGCTTTGGCAATATCTATTGATACCGGAATGGTGAATACTGCCATTTGATTTATGTCTCTAAAGCTTTTATATGTTTCAAGTAAAAAATAAAGTGCACTGTCCATATTATTTGTGGCAAGAAAAGTCTGCCCTATAATTAAATTATTCCAGGCATTATCAGAAGGGGCATTTTTTATTTTTTTTATATATGCAAAAGCGGAATCATACTGTTCCAGCAGTCTGAAGATTTCAGCTTTTTCTCTTTCCCAAAGCCACCCGGTTTGATATTTTTTACCAAACTCAACACTCCGATTCAGATACTCTAAGGAAGATTGGTAATCACCAGCTTCTTTATATAAGGTGGCCATATCGGCAAGGGATTGCTGGCACAGGTAAATTCTGTATTGCTGTTCTTCTTTTGTTTTTGCCTGTGGAAGAACTTTTTGATTTAAGCTGATTGCTTTCTGAGAATAGCCAAATGCCTTTTCATAATATCCTTCAAACATATTGCCTTGCGCCATATATGTACAAGCTTCACCTTCTTTTTTTTCATTGCCCGCTTTATGATAAAGCACACTTTGGTCAATTGAGTAGTCGATTTTAACCTGTTCAATAAGGCTTTTGTATTTAGGGTCGATACCTAACAGTGAATACACATCTCCAATTATTTCATCATTTTTCAATTCTTGCCCTAGTTTTAATGCGGGGACTAAATTGTCAATCATTTCTTCTATAGCAATTGTCTCATCCTGGTTTGAAATTCTGAGGCCTGTTGATTTAATTTTTGCACTTCTTGCCTTATTAATATAAGCTTCTGCTGTACCCTTTCTGTAGCCAATTTTTACTGCTTCATTAAATGCAAGTGTGGCATACTTTAAAATTGAATCTGCTCTTTGGAGAAATTTGGGCTTGCCCATGTTGCCATAGGTTGTCGAAATTTCGTTCGCCTTATCAACATACTTAATTCCTTGAGTCTTTGTAGTTCTTGTTTCAAATCCTCAATACCTGGTAATTTCTTTGGTTGACAAAAAGCAGCGATACCCTGTAAACAGATAATACATAATAATAAATATTTTCTCATAACAAAAACCTCCTGCCGGTTTTAATTTTAAAATAATGAATGAGAAGTTACAAAAAAGAACGGCAATCAGGTTTTGTAAAACTAATGGCATGAATACCGGTTTAGATAACAGACTGTACAGTTTGCAACCGGCAGGGATAGTTTGCAATGGAGAATGTATAAGTGAAAGCTATTTTATTCTTTGCACGGGAGTATTTATATCTCCGTAAGAGACAAATATTTTTAGAATAATATATCAATTATGAATATTCAACTCCTATAGGAGTTGA
>JBKJIX010000028.1:0-21647 GCA_046598205.1 Chitinophagaceae bacterium | reverse complement strand
AATAAAAAATACTGTCCGGGCCTTGTATCATACTTCTTATACTGTCTTCGGCCAGGTACTGTCTTACTTTTATATCCTGATGAATTAACTTACCCTTCTTATCATACATTCTTCCATCACTAACTGAAGGCCCGGTAAGTTCATGCCCTTTTATTCTCCATAATCCCGCCGAACTGGTCATCCAGGTTACTCCTTCTTTTGTTGAATACAATTCGTAAGGAGTAACCCCCATTGAGTCAAGAGCAAATCGTTTAAAAAGCTGGCTAAATCCATTATAATAAATAACCAGGCTTAGAAGTAATATGGAATATCTTTTCCGTTTCATACTGAGCTTAAAACTACTATTATAATCCCCTTGTAAATAAGCAGATTGATATTTAGCATTTTCCAATTGGTAGTTTCACAGTAACAGAAGCTAAAAGACAGATCGTTCTACAAATAGTGGCTAAGAAGAGTTTTAAGATACATTTTTATTAAATAAAAATCAAGAACTGCCCAATTTTATGCCTGACTACCTTTGTTTTATCTGAGTAGTTGGCTTTCTCCTAAAAATAGTTTTACGGATAATCCGTAAACTGCTTTCTGTTTTTTGCAGCTTTCGCCAAATTCAAATGCCCACCATGGGTTTTACGGCTTTTCTTATAATGGCATTTGCCGCTTAATCCCGATTATGGATAATTACCAAACAAAAAAGACCAATTGCAAATTCCCGTTTCGCAGATACCCATAAAGCTGATAATTTAGTATAAGCAACCCGGAATGAGAACCACTGTTTAATAGTACGAATGCCGGGTCGCTAATAAATAAACGATTATGAAACCAACATTCATTGCTGCGGCCATTATTGTAGTAGTCTTGTTATTTTCTGTATTGGTCTGTGCACAGCAAGAACAGCCTGTTGCTGCGGCAACAGTAACGGACACCCTCCCAAAAATAAAAATGGATACAGTAGCAGCATCCATTGTTAAAACTGGCAGCCTGAAAACTACAAAGAAAGCAAAACGTAAAAAGAAGGAAACTAGTACCACAGACTATCCGTACTACCAACCTGGTAATGTAGTAGTAAAGCCACTACCCTATAACAGTAATAAAGAAACACCGAAACCCCTGGAGAAGGCTCCTATTCCTGTCGGAGAAATCCTTAAAGATGTTATACTACCCAAAAAGAATAACTGACGTAAAATAAATTTCATCTTTAATGCTTAAAAAAAATAGTATGAAAAAAGTTCTGTTTATTTTATTTTTTTCTGCCCTTGCCTTTACTGCATTCAGCCAGCCAGGCAATCCTTCCACTCCACTAACAAAACAAGACTATCTGCAAAAAAGTAAAAAGCAGAAAACAACTGCCTGGATTTTGCTGGGCGGAGGAACCATTGCCTGGTTAGCCGGAGCTTCTAAATACATGAACCAGAATGATGATATAGATGGCGGAGGAGAAGCAGCAATGGTAATAGGTGGAATTGCCGGGCTCTCAAGCATTCCTTTTTTTATTATGGCTTCAAAGAACAAAAAGAAAGCTATTAGCCTGTCTTTCAAAAATCAAATGATTCCTCAATTGCAAAAAAATTCTGTTACTAATAAACCAGTTCTTTCATTTAACCTAAAAGTAAGCATATGAGAAAAAACATCGCCTTAATTATTTTTTTACCCCTGGCAGTTACTGTTTTCGGTCAGCAAACAGCAACTTTACCATTACTAACAAAACAAGACTACCTGCAAAAAAGTAAAAAGCAGAAAACAGTTGCCTGGGTTTTACTGGGTGTGGGTCTTGTAAGTACAAGCTTGGGAAGCATCCAGGTTAATCCAGACTATGGTTCCAATGATAACCAGGCAGCGTTTTTAGTTGTGGGGTTAGCTGCCATAGGCACCAGTATTCCCTTTTTCATTGCCGCATCAAAGAACAAAAAAAAAGCAGCTTCTGTCAGTTTCAAAATGGAACAGTCGCCCTATTTAAAAGTTGCAAGGACAGGTCATACTTACTACCCCGCCGTTTCTTACAGCCTGCACATTAACTAAATATTTTTTAATCGTTAAACCATCATTAATATGAAATCTATATTGTTGACAATGATGGTTGTCATATCAATTACTGCAACATCGCAGCAGACTCACAATTCCGTAAATAGCGACTACTTAAAAAAAGTAAGAAGCAAGAAATGCTGCTTGGTTAATGGCAGCAAGTGGTACCAGTTTAGCAATAATTGGTATTACAATGAGATCAGCTGCGGTAAATGCACTAAAGTCAGATGAACTCATGTGCATTAACTATAAAGAAATTGATAAGAAAAAAGACGGCCTGGCTCTGGCTAATACAGGATATCTTTCAATGGCGGCCAGCATTCATTTTTTTATCGCCTCAAGAAAAAATTAACGAAAAGCTATAAGCTTTTCATTTAAGAATGAGACGATGCCGCAACTTCAAAAAAATAGTTTTACATACCGGCCTATCCCATCATTGACTATGAAAATTGGTTTATGAAAAAAATTATTTTCTTCTCCTTACTATGGCTAACAAGTGTTGCGGCACATAGCCAATTCACAGATCCCAGTATAATTGCAAATACAGATTATTTGCAGCTAAGTAAAAAACAAAAAAAGGGAGGTTGGATATGTATAGGAGCAGGTGTAGTTTTTATAACAGTTGGCGGCATTCTTTCGAAAGTAATCGGTGATGATAGTGATGGCTCAGGTATGAGTACAGCTGGTAGTTTTTATATTGCGGGGCTATTTTGTATACCGCTGGGTATCGGCACGTTGGTGGCTTCATCAAGAAATAAACGGAAAGGGATTAATCTTTTGCTCAGAAAAGAAACAGTACTGCAACTTCGAAACAATAGATTTTCGTATGCTCTTATTCCAGCTTTAGGTTTAAAAATCAGCCTGTAAAAAGAATTTTCTTAAGTACTGCTATTTTTATTTTGCACCAAACACTTTCTTCAAAATATCAGAAGTTCTGGCTAATGGATTAGCCCTGATATTGGCTTCTTCTTTTGCCACCTGGTCAAACAAAGCATCCACCGCTTTACCAACAACAAAAGCGGTTAGGTTTGGCTCTATTTTTTTAAAAGTGGTGGGCAGTTTGTTGTAAGTAGTAACGATGTCGGAATAATATTTAGTAGCATCTACCTTATCCAGCGATGTTTTTACTGAAGGTGTAAAGGCAGCACTTAATTTTTCTTTTGTTTTTCCTTTAAAGTAATTGGTAGCCGCATCTTTGGAGCCTTTAATAATGTTCAGTGCATCTGTCAAAGTCATTTCTTTAATGGCATCCACAAAAATAGGTTTGGCAAATGCTACTGCATCTTCTGCACCCCGGTTGATGGAAAGGATTGCTTTATCTACCTGTGCTCCCATGCCGAGGCTGCGTAATGTACTCTCCATTTTTTTAGCATCCTCCGGCAGAAGCATTTTGTAAAACTCACTGCCAAAGAATCCGTCTGTTTTATTGAGGTTCAGTACGGCCGACGTTACTCCTTTTAGCAAAGCTTCTTTAATACCCTGTCCGGCTTCATTCTCTGTTATATTACTACTGCCGGTTGCTGTTTTTCCAAAAAGCTTTTTGGGTAATGTAATCTGCGAATAACTTGAAGATGAAATAAATAGTAAGCCAATTATTGCTATAGCGAAAAAAGTTTTCATGTGTTGATTATTACTTTAGAAATTTGCCACATGTAATTCGCCATAAAAATTAACATCGCCAATAGTATAAATTGCTTGTTAATTTTTATGGCTCATTTTATACAAGTATAGGTTTTAACCTGGTGCAAGATAGTAACGGCAGATCTGTATATAAAGACCTGCCGTATTATTTGACGTTATTTTAAGCTATTCGTTGCGCCGGGCTAATTTTTAATGGCAATTAGTTCCATTTTGCCCCAAATACTTTTCTGAGCAAGTCGGTTGTACGGGCAAGAATGTTTTGCCGGATATTTATTTCTTCCTTTGCCACGATGTCAAAAAGGGCATCCGTAGCCCTGCCAGTAACAAAACTTGGCAGATCGGGGTTTATCTTTTTAAATGTAGTGGGAAAGTTATTATAAGTAGTTACTATATCGCCATAATACTTTGTTGCTTCCACTTTGTCCAGCGAAGATTTAATAACCGGCATAAAGGCAGCAATTAATTTATCGGTTGTCTTCACCCTGAAAAAATGAGTGGCACTGGTGTCCCCGTTTTTTATAAGACCGATAGCATCACTGATGGTCATACTTTTTATAGCATCTACAAAAATGGGTTTGGCAAAGCCTGCTGCATCTTCTGCTGCCCGGTTAATGGCGAGAATGGCTTTGTCCACCATTTTATTCATTCCCAAGTCCCGCAAGGTGTTTTCAATTTTTTTTGCATCCGGTGGTAATAAAACTTTGTAAAAGGCATCTTTGAAAAAGCCATCGGGTCTATTCAATTGCAATACTGCTCTTACTAGCCCTTGCCCCAATGCTTCTTTAATGCCTGCACTGGCTTCTCCTTCGGTTACACCACCCATACCGGTTGGTAATCTTGACAATACATCGCAACTGTTCAGCCCGATCGATAAAATAATAAGAGGCAGGAATTTTCTCATATAGGAATTTTAGCAGATGCATATCTAAAACCGGGCCAACGCAATCCCTTTCTGTCATACCCGGAGACTTTCTTTACGGTGGTTGATCTTATCCCGGATAATGCGAAAAAACCTGGCCCTTTCTTTTTCACTTACTTCGCTGATAAGGGTGGAACGCCGCATCAGGTTTTGAAGGTATTGATAAAATTTTTCACAATAGGTCACATCACGGGTTATCAGGTAATTGGCACCGGAATGAGGTACATAAGCAATTTTTGAGCCATCAATTATACCCAGCATTTGATTGTCGCCCAGCACCACTTCATTAAAGTACATCCTGTATTTGCCCAATGGTTTTCTTTCTGGGTCTCCGTATTTAAACTTATACCCAAGTTCCGCCTGTTTCTCCAGGTGATCCATTGTTTTTTCAATGGCTTCATACACACTTATAATATCATCGTCCGATTCAAACATTCCACCATCCTGGTAATAGTCAATCTGCCGAAGCGTCCCATTCAGGTTTTCAATGTTCCAAATTTCCACACTGTCAATATGGTCATATATATCAAGTATTTTTTCTCCTATTTCAAATAATTCATCCGGGTAATCTTTGAAATTTATTTTTTTATTCCGGAATTCCGGGAAAAACATCAGCGTACCCATCCAGAAATAATATTTAAAAGCCGCAAATTCACGGAAATAGAAATGATGAAAAAAAGGTGAGTCTTTGCACAGGTAGTAATATTCCTTTTCTTTAAAGCTGCTGATATAAGCCAGGTTATGCATTACACCTTTGAGGTAAGCATCAAATCGGAAATTCCTACTATCCAAAAAGTTTCCTTCAAACATAAACCCGCCGGATTGCACACCCATTAATTTATCAAGTGATATTTTATAATGGCTGCAAAGTGTGTGCAGTTCATCCAGTGTTACTGTTTTTTCACCTCTTATTCGGCGATAAGCACTATCCACACTTATGTTGAGCAGTTTTGCCACCTCATCTGCCAGCAGCAGGTTTTCACCGGCTCTGCTTTTAATGGCATTAAAAATCTGTTGTTGCAGCTCCCCGCTTGTCATGATAGATTGTGTTTACGATCCTGTATTTTGGATAGCAATATATTGAAAAAAATATTCCGCTGCTTCTCCCCCGAATTGCTGATAAGAGTGCTTCGCCGGATGAGGCCCTGCAAATCGTTGTAGGTATCATTACAAAATTTTTCATCCATTGTCACCATGTAATTCATTACATCATAATTCAGAAAAACAGTTTTGATATGATCAGAAATACCCATGATTGTATTATCTCCCAAGGTCATCCTGTTGTAGAAGAATTTGAAATTGTTCCTTTTTAGTTCCGGGTTTTCATCAGGTAAATATTTGCAGCCATTCTCCGCCTGATTTTTTAAATGATTAATTGTTGCTTCAGCGGCTTCATAGATTTTCAGTATATCATTTCTATTAGCAAAGTAACCCGCCTCCTTATAAGACTCCACCTGAAAAATGATACTGTTTATACATTCTGTATTCCATATTTCTGTAGAAGGAATACTATTATAGGTTTGAATTATATCCGTTCCCAGTTTTTTTATTTCCGGGGTAAGGCAATCCAGTGTAAAATCCCTATTTTCAAAATCAGGATGCCGGAGAATAGATTTCATCCAAAAAAAATAGTGAAAGGCAAACAGCGGCTCATTGGAAAAATTATGAAAAAAAGGAAGGTCTTTAGAGAGGTAAATGATTTCCTTTTTCATATACCCATTCAGCTGTTGCAATTGCAGCAATATCGAACTAAGATATTTTTCAAAACTGAAGTTTTTATAATGCACCCTTTCTGTTTGAAAAATGGTAAAGCCACTTCTTATACCTAATAGTTGGTCGAGTGATATGTGAAACCGGTCGCAAAGTTGTTTTGCCTCATCTAACACCAGCGGCGTTTCGCCCCGGATACGGCGGTAAGCACTATCACTGCTTACATTCAAAATCTCCGATATAGCATCCACCATGGAGATATCCTGCGGCAACAGCTCCTTAATCCGCTGAAACAGATAATCCTGTGAGTCGATGGTGGTCATTAGTTGGTTGTTATAATCATGCTAAAAAGTTTTTGCAAAATCTGCAACTCCTTTTCCGGAGAGGATAAGTTACTTGATTTTTTGCAAACAGCCAATCCTCACTAAGGGACAATTAGTAATAACTGCAAATCAGGGAAATACTAAGGCGAAATTCAATTATAAAGTGGCTTGGGGGGCTTATAGATTGCATCCTTAAACTTCTTGTTATGAAAAAAACCTCTCTCTTCTTTCTATCGTTGATTTTATCAACTGCATCCTTCAGTCAGCAAAAAAGTTTAAAAAAAATCTATCTCCTGACTGGTGCCGGGGGAAGTTCACATGATGGCAGTAATTACGAAATTGGCCTGCAGGCTGTAGTAAATAATAAATGGAGCGCCACTTTATCCTGCCATGAGTTTACCATGAAACCTAAAAACCTCCCGGCAAATTATCAGCCCGAGACCGGAACAATTTTGTTTTTCCCTTATACATCGAGTATTGAAATAAATATGAAGTTGTACAGTCTTACTGCCGGCAGGTATTTTCAACTGGGCCGTAACACCTGGTTTGCAACCGAGGCAGGAATTTCACTTGTTCAGGGTGAAAAAGCCAGTTTTCAGCCAGATGCTGTTGAAACCTCTTATTTTCCCTTCTTTGGTTTGTCCACCACCACATCAAACTACAAAACCACCATTGAAAAGAAAACCACATTAGGCGGAATGTTGAGAGCTGATATTAATTGGGCCTTTTCTTCCTTCATGGGATTGGGTGCAGGAGTATTCGCCAATTTAAATTCTATTCAAACACCAATTGGTTTCCAGACAAAATTAACCCTGGGTTTGATGGGGCGGAATAAGAAAGAGAAAATAAAGAAATAATATCTCCCAAAAAATTAAAATTAAAACTTGCTGGGCTTACCCTTATTCAGTCTTTGTTCTGCTCATACAGGTTCCATGGAGAAACCGGAAAATCCTTCTAAAAGAGTACGGCGCATTTCCCGAAAAGCGATACGAGTAGGGCAAAAACCAAACCTGATCTTATTATGAAAAAGTATTTTTTAGCATTGACTGTAGTCTGCTTATTCTTTGCAAATGCTGCTTATTCACAACCCGGTACTGTAATAACCATTAGGGGAAAAGTTGCAGATAATTCAACCGGAGATGCTGTGCCAAATGTATCGGTACGTTTAAAAAACAGCTCTACTGGTACCACTACAGATGCCACTGGCAGTTTCAGTTTAATTGTTCCCGCACTACCGGCAACATTACTTATTACTCATTCCACTTATGAGCAAAGCGAAATGGTTGTCAAAAATGCAGATGAGATCTCAATACGGATTACTCCATCTACAGTTATCCTTGAAGGAGTTTTTCTTGCATCAAAAGGCATTCCCACAAAAAAATTAGAAACACTTTTTTCGGCGGAAATGATTGACTTAAAACAAATAAGGCAATTACCTACCACCAGTGTGTATGATGCTACTGCCTACGTAAAAGGGATAGACCTGACCACCTCCAGCCTCACTTTTAAAACACCAAGTACCCGTGGCTTTAACGGAAGTGGCAGCACAAGGGTAAATCAACTGATAGATGGTATGGACAACCAGGCCCCTGGTTTGAATTTTTTTGTCGGCAATTTTTGCGGACCTACAGACCTTGACATTGAAAGTATAGAATTACTTCCCGGTGCATCCTCCGCTTTGTATGGTCCTGGTGGAATGAACGGTACTATTCTCATCAACAGTAAAGACCCCTTTAAACACCAGGGCCTTAGTGTGCAGATAAAACAGGGCATTATGCATGTTGATAAAAGCCAACGGCCGAATGCTTCTTCTTACAATGATTACTCGTTTCGTTGGGCAAAAGCTTTCAATAATAAGTTTGCATTTAAAGTGGGTATGCAATACCTCGGCGCTACAGACTGGCTGGCGAATGACAGTACAAACTACCTGAGAAGTGGTACTTCAGGAAAACTTATCAGCGGCAACCGTATTACCGATCCTAATTATGATGGTGTAAATGTATATGGCGATGAAACGTCCGTTGATGTTCGCCAGTTTATAGGAGCTATTGGTCTTGGTTATCCTGTTGGTCACCCGGCACGAAATGCTTTTCTTCAATTATACAGTACCATGCAAAATCCTACACCAGTTTCAAGAACAGGGTATGCGGAAAAAGATTTGATTGACCCCGAAACGTATAATCTGAAAATGTCTGGTGCTTTACATTATAAGCTGTCAAAAAATGTTGAAGCTATCTTAATGGGCAACTGGTCCACAGGCAATACAGTTTATACGGATGACAACCGCTATTCACTGAAAGGAATAAAATTGGGTCAATATAAATTGGAGTTGAAACATAAGAAATGGTTCTTTAGAACTTATACCACTCAGGAAGATGCCGGCGAAGCGTATAGTGCTACAGTGGCTACACAACTTTTTAATGAAGCCTGGAAGCGGAGCTATAATCCTGCCAATGCTGCCGGTAGTTGGTATATACAATATGCAGGTGCCTATGCACAGACAATCTTTGGTGGGGGCAGTAGTGCTGTTGCACACCGTACGGCTCGTGGAGTTGCAGACCAGGGCAGGCCCGAAGCAGGTTCTCCTGCCTTCAATCAAATATATGACCAGGTAAGAAAAACCCCGATTCCCAATGGAGGATTGTTCAAAGAAAAATCACAACTCTGGATGTCGGAAGGGCAATACAATTTTGGAGATGCTGTAAAATCCGCCGAAGTAATTGTGGGGGGTAATTATAAAAAATATGTTCTCGATTCTGATGGCACTTTATTTATTGATACATTAAAAGCTATCAGCATAAATGAAATTGGTGGATACATTCAGGTAACCCGAAAATTATTCGGAGACAAGTTAACGCTGACTGCATCTGGCCGGTTTGATAAGAATGAAAATTTTAAAGGGCAATTTACCCCAAGAGCTGCTGCTCTTATTAAAATAGCCAAAGACAATAATCTGCGTTTGTCTTATCAAACTGCTTACCGGTTTCCGGGCAATTTATCGCAATGGATTCGTCTCAATGTTGGCTCCATCCTGCTGTTAGGCGGTCTACCCTGGGCAATGGATTATATGCATGCTGATAAAAATCCGGTGTATGAAGTGGTAAATGGGGTACCTGTTTCAACTCCGTTTGTTTACAAAGGTTTAAACCCGGAAACAATGCGTTCGTTCGAAATTGGTTACAAAGGTCTTATTAAAAATAAATTGCTGATTGATGCTTATGCTTATTTCGGAAATTATGAAGATTTTATTGGCAGAATTGGTTTATACCAACCAGCTACCGGCAAAATATTTTCCATAGTAGTTAATAGTACCGACAAAGTGAAGACACATGGATTTGGAATAGGCCTGGATTACCGGGTTAAAAAGAATTGGTCTGCTTTCTTCAATATTTATTCTGATGTAATAACAGATGTACCTGCCGGATTTAAATCTTACTTCAACACTCCGAAATACAGGCTCAATGCAGGTGTTGCAAATGCAGGGTTAGGAAAAAAAGAACGGATAGGTTTTAATATAATGATGCGCTGGCAGGATGGTTTTGATTGGGAAGGTGAATTAGCCAATGGCCCGTTACCATCCTTTGTAACTGCTGATGCACAGATAAGCTATAAACTACAGGCCATAAAATCAATGATAAGATTAGGCGGCACTAATATATTCAACCGGTATTATAAGAATGCTTATGCCAATCCAATGATTGGAGGCTTATACTATGTCGGATTTCTATATAATCTCTGATAAGAATTATTAACTATTAAACCTTATTGTATGCTTCCTGCAATTTTTTATTTTTTGTTCAGGGTTTATAAAGGTTTTCGCCCTTCCAGGAAGAACCGTGTTATAACAGTAAAAGCAGAATGATAATTTTTAAGAGACTTGTTTATTGTTCAATTAAAAAGATTTTATGAAAAAGATTCTTGTGCCTTTTCTTATAATGTCAATCGTTTATAGTGCCTGTAAAAAAGATAGTCAACCAACGCTACCACCGAACCACAACGAGGTAACCGCTACCGTCGTTCTTTCCTCGGGAAATATTATAAACATTAATGCAAACGGCTCAAAAGCTCTAATGGGTTTGAGGGGCTTCTTGGGCGGGCCAGACTATATTGAGGGTACGAATGCTGCCAATGCTGCTGTGTATATAAAAACATTTAAGGGAGATTTTGTGGCTCATTAATTTATGCAGTATAAGCATTTTAAAACAGCTATTGCAAAAAAAGTCTTAATACAAGTCAGATACCCTGCTTATCATTAAAAATAAATTTATAACCTCTAAATAAACACATGGAAAAAATCAGATTTCAATCAGAACCACCCAATGGATTTTATAACACATTAAAACAAAGGGTGCAGCATTATTTCAAAGAAACTGAGATAAGCCGCTATGCCAATACCCAGGCTGTTATAAAAGCACTGGTATTTTTTGGCCTATATATTTCTTTGTATGTTACTATCCTTAGTACTGCGATGCCACTCTGGCTTTTTTTACTCAGCTGGTTTGTTATGGGGATATTCATGCTTTTTACTGCCATGAGCATTGTGCATGATGCAGCACATAATGCATTCTCGTCAAGAAAATGGGTCAACCAATTTTTGCTGCGGTTTGCCAACCTGGTTGGTGGCGATGGCTATATGTATAAATACAAACACACCATCTCCCATCATCCTTATACCAATATCCATGGTATTGATATTGACCTTGAACAAAGTGGATTGGTGAGAGTGACCCCTTATACCAAATCAAAGGGAAAACATAAATATCAATACTGGTATATGAAAGTGTTATACCCATTCTATATTTTATTCTGGGTATTGCTCCGTGATTTTAAATATTACCGGATGGAAAAAATCGGTCCTGTTGAAGCTCATCATCATCGTATTCATTGGTTATTGCTGTTTACCAGTAAAGTGTTTTATATTTTCTATATGCTGGTACTGCCTGCTATTATTTTGCCCCTTCCTTTCTGGCAGATACTTCTCGGATTTTTTTTAATGCATGTGGGCTCTGGTATTGTTGCCATGTTTGCTTTGCTTGCAAACCATGTGGTAGAGGATTCACTGTTTGTGGTTCCTGATGCGGATGGCCTTATCAAATGCAGTTGGGGTGAACATCAGTTGCGAACCACCGATGACTACAGTCCTGATTCAAAAATAATAAGCTTTATGTTCAGCGGATTGAATCATCATGTAGCACATCATCTTTTTCCAAACTATTGTCATGTTCACTATCCTGCCATTACTAAATTAGTTCGTGTAGCGGCAAGAGAGTTTGGACTAAGATACCGCTATAACTCTATTACCGGTGGCCTGCAATCCCATTTCAGGTTGTTAAGAAAACTAAGTAAACCAGCGACTGTATAAATTTTTTAAACCCATTGCATGGAAAAAATAAACCTTAATACGGTATTGGATAACTGGTGGCTGGCAACCCTTGTCGTGTTGGTATTTACTACCGGACGTTATGTATTATTGTCGGGGATAGCTTTTGTACTTTGTTATAAACCGGGTTTGAAACAGCTGAAAAAATTCAAGATACAACCCGCCATGCCCGCCAAAAAACAAATGAAATATGAATTATTATTCTCCTTTTCTACAATTTGTATTTTTTCTGTCATTGGTATCATTGTTTTTCTTCTTTACATTAACGGCTACACTACCATTTACACAAGCATCGGCGAATATGGATGGGGTTACTTTTTTCTAAGCCTGTTTATTATGATAATCCTTCATGACACATATTTTTACTGGACACACCGGTTGCTGCATACAAGATGGTTTTTTAAAAAAATACACACGGTACACCATCGGTCAGCTAATCCTACCCCTTTGGCCGCTTACTCTTTCCATCCTTTTGAAGCATTAATTGAAAGCCTGATTATTTTCCTTTTCGTAACTATCTGGCCGGTACATATTTTTGCTTTTTTGTCGTTTACTTTTCTGGTGCTGGTAATGAATGTAATCGGGCACCTGGGTTTCGAATTTATGCCCCGGAAATTCCGGAACAGTAGTCCCGGTAAATTGTTGACTTCTGCTACCCATCATAACCTGCATCACCAAAAGAGCAACAAAAATTTTGGTTACTATTTTACTTTCTGGGATAAACTGATGAGAACCTTACAAAATGAAATTCCCCGGTCCCGGTTAAAAAATCAGATTGCTGATGAAAATCATAAACATTAATACAGAAAAAATGAACTTTTATTAATTCAACTTTAAACCAAATCAACATGTCAAAACTATTATTCGCCGTTGTATTGTTACTAATTTTTTCAATTAGTTCTTCCAGTCAACCAACTAATCCTGTACAAAAATTTACCAAAACAGATTATCTCAAAAAAAGTGAAGTCCAAAAAACAACCGCCTGGATTTTGTTAGGCGGGGGCGGTGCCCTAATGCTTGCCGGTTTTATCATTCCACAAGGAGAGGTTACTCAAGAGAATTTATTTTGGTTTGATGAACATAAAAACGACAATGTTAAATCTGCCTTTGTACTGAGCGGAACACTTGCAATGCTCGGTAGCATTCCCTTCTTTATAGCCTCCTCAAAAAATAAAAGAAGGGCTGAGGGCATGGCAGTATTATTAAAAACAGAAAAGCTTACCAGTTTTCAACATTTGTCATTCAAACAAATTTCTTACCCGGCCCTGTCAGTAAGGTTTTCATTGTAAAAAAATATTTTAGCCGAACTTCAAAACTTAAACCCATCTTATATGAAAAAAATTTCCCGTTGGGCAAAAGACCATAAAGTTGCTACCCGCCTTATTATTATTTTCTCATTTATATTACTAACCTTGCTCGGCATTATAACCGGGGTTTTATTGGATGATGTCGGGGTTTCAATATCCTCAGGCACTCTGTTCGTAGTTATTGCCGTTTATCTTGCTGCGGTAATAGCTTACCCTGCAAAATCCCTAAAAGGAAAAAAACTCACGGCTGCTGTCTTTTATATCCGGCAAAAAACCTGTGACATGCTGCTGGCAGCTTCTACTTTTTGCATGATTGTTTTTTTGAGTAACCGGCCAGATAACCTATTTAGCTACACAACACCGCTTAGTGCTGCTATTCCTGTTAACGCTGCATTTCCAAAAGACAGTACTTTAAAAATGTATAAAACAATTGCAGCATTCTCGGCTTCCCTGAAAGATGAAACAGGAAAAGCGCTGAAGTGGAAAGAAAAAAAGAAGTTATTAAAAGAACAGATCAGGGCTATTAAAAAAGCCGATGACATGTCTAACGGAGCAAAAGTGGCCCTCATTATTTTATCTGTAGCGGTAGCACTGGGACTACTTTACCTTGTTGCCGCACTAGCTTGCAACATTTCCTGTGGTGGTTCAGAAGGAGCAGCTGTATTGGTAGCTATTGGCGGTGCAGGATTGGTTATTTTCCTGCTGATATTAGCCATAAGAGCAATAACAGGCAAAAAGAAAAAACCAAAGAATTCGGAAATCAGTCCGGATGACCCGGCCAAAACAGGCAGTTGATTTTCAACCGCAATGCAAATAAAAATAGATAAAGCCCCTGCTAAGGCTCAAAAAGCAGGGGCTTTAAATTATATTTCTGCTAAATCCTGAAAAAGGCCATAAACAAGGCAAAAAAGCCTCACTTTTGAAAATCCTCAGGTTTACTTATGTTTGCGGAGATTTAACTTTAGAGTTATCTTACAAAGAGGACCTTCCCGAAAATCCCGATAAAAGAGTAGGGCGCCGTTTACCGAAAAGCGATACGAGTAGGTAATTCAAAAACTACTGTTATGAAGAAAATAATTCTCCTGTTGACAGCATCTTTTTTCTGCTTTCAGATGGCTGGTCTTTCACAAACCAAGGTTGGTATTACTGGTGGTGTTTCTATCGCCAATATGAAAGGAAAAGTGGACGGAGACAGTAAAGCCGGTTTCATAACAGGCCTGGTGCTTGAAACTCCGATTGGAAAAACTTTCACCTTTCGCCCTACCTTATCTTATGTACAGAAAGGACAAACCCAACCACCTCCGGGGCTTGTTGAAAATTTATTCGTAGCCCTACGCTATGCTGAATTTAACGCTGATTTTGTATACTATATGAGTGGTGAAAAAGGCGGTTTCTTTCTCGGTGCAGGGCCTTCCATAGCCTTTAATCTTCCGTCAAAAACAGTTTCTGAAACTGCTGGTATAAAAACAACCAAGACTATTAAGTTTGGTGATACCCCCACAGATAACCTTAGAGGTACAGATTGGGGTGCTAACTTTACCGCAGGCTGGAGAACAAATAGCGGCTTTCTTATTTCTTTCAATTACAATAAAGGATTCCGAAACCTTGTAGTGGAAGGAGACCCCGGAAGTCTGAAAAATCAATATATCGGTATACAGTTGGGAGTGTTCCTTAACAACGGTAAATCCGAAAAATAAAAAACGCATCTACTTTATTATAAAAGCCCTTCGCATTGGCGGAGGGCTTTTGTGTGCTAAGCCTTAACCAAGTACCTTTGGCCGATTAAAAAATCACCTTCCTGAAAAGTAATATACAATGAGTACAACACATCTTTCTGAACAGGAGCTTCTGCGTCGTGAAAAATTAGCGGAGTTGATTATGATGGGTATTGAACCCTACCCTGCTCCACTATTTCCTGTTAACAATAACTCTGTTTATATAAAACAAAATCTTACCGCAGAAAATAAAGAACCGTTTGCTGATATATGCCTCGCTGGCCGCATTATGAGTGTAAGGGATATGGGTAAGGCAAATTTTTGTGTGATACAGGATGGGCATGGAAAAATACAACTCTATATCCGCCGGGATGATATCTGCCCCGGCGAAGACAAGACATTATATGATATTGTCTGGAAAAAATTGCTTGACATCGGCGACATCATCGGCATTAAAGGTTACGGCTTTATTACCAAAACCGGTGAGCCCTCTGTTCATGTAACAGAACTTACCTTGCTCAGTAAATCACTTCGTCCATTGCCAATTGTAAAAGAAGCAGACGGGCAAACATTTGATGCAGTAACCGACCCTGAATTCAAATATCGTCAGCGGTATGCAGACCTGATCATTAATCCTTCGGTAAAAGAAACATTTATCAAAAGAACAAAGTTGATCAATTCCATCCGGGAGTTTTTAAACGGTCATGGTGCATTAGAAGTAGATACACCAGTGCTGCAAAGTATTCCGGGTGGTGCTTTGGCAAGGCCCTTTAGTACACATCACAATGCGTTGGATATTCCTTTGTACTTACGCATCGCCAATGAACTTTATTTAAAACGTCTTATTGTTGGTGGGTTTGACTGGGTGTATGAATTCAGCCGCAACTTCCGCAATGAAGGTATGGACCGTACACACAACCCAGAGTTTACCATCCTGGAATTTTATACAGCGTATAAAGATTATTTCTGGATGATGGAAACAACGGAGCAGATATTAGAAAAAGCGGCGATGGATGTTTGCGGAACAACTGATGTAACAATGGGTGCCGCCACCATTTCTTTTAAAGCCCCTTTTAAACGCATCAGCATTTATGATGCAATACTGGAACATACAGGCACTGATGTAAGCCGGATGAATGAAGAACAGCTTCGTTCTGTTTGCAAACAATTACACATACAAGTGGACAATACGATGGGCAAGGGCAAACTGATTGATTCCATCTTTGGTGAAAAGTGTGAAAAGAATTATGTGCAGCCAACATTCATTATAGATTATCCGGTAGAGATGAGTCCCCTCACAAAAAAACACCGTGATAAACAAGGATTGGTAGAACGTTTTGAACTGATGATAAATGGAAAAGAAATTGCCAACGCTTACAGTGAACTGAACGACCCGATAGACCAACGGGAAAGATTTGAAGAACAGGTAAAGCTTGGGGAACGGGGTGATGATGAAGCCATGTTTATTGATTATGATTTTCTCCGTGCATTAGAATATGGTATGCCGCCTACGTCTGGTATAGGCATTGGTATTGATAGGCTTTGTATGCTGCTAACCAATAGTGTTTCTATACAGGATGTGTTGTTGTTTCCACAGATGCGGCCGGAGAAGATGGAGGAAGAAAATAAAGTCACAAAGGAGTAAGTTCCAATTCTCCTCTTTCGCTGATTTTGTTAGCTCCTCACTCCCCAATTTTGTAATGGTATAAAGTTGTTTTAAATCTGAAAAAAAGAATTGATGAGCACCCATTCTTTAATTATTGATAAAAAGAAATACAGGCTTATTCCTGAAAAAGAATACCTGTAACTGAAAGAAGATCTTCGGGACCTTCGTACTATCCTGAAAAGGAAAAATGAAAAAGGCACAGCCGCCAGAGATTTTTTTAGCAAGCTGGAAAAAGGGAAGAAATAAGCAGAAAGTACACGGTAATACTTAAAGAAACCGTTCAGAAACAAATTAAAAGACTCCCGGCTGCCTATTTTGAAAAAGTGAAAGTGGCTATTCTTTCTCTTGAAGGTAATCCCAGGCCACATGGAGCCAATAAACTACAAGGCGGCAACAATGAATACAGGATGCGGGTTGATTGGTGTGTATCGTATTCTATATTCCATTCAGGATGACGTTTTGATAATATACATTTTTGACGTTGACCATCGCAAACAGGTCTAACGTTAGCAATCAATTTGACATAGAACGATTCCGAAGCATTCACACTTGTTTACCTGTTGAAATCAAAAACTCTTGCTGATTTCTAAACAAACAAATCCGTATATAAATTAGCCCCCGGCACCACTGAGTATTTCTCCAAATCAGTAATACCTTCCTTGGCCAGTACCTGTTCATCAACAAATAAGTTACCGGTACATTCACCAGAAGGTTGACGAAGAATATAGTATGCGGCATCTGCCAGTATATCCACGGTGCGGCTCATGTTTGCCAGCATCTGCCCTCCTAATAAATTTCTTACAGCGGCGGTATCAATCGTTGTTTTTGGCCACAGCGAATTGGCAGCAATACGGTCTTTCTTTAATTCTTTGGCCCAGCCAACCGTCATCATGCTCATACTGTACTTGGTAATAGTATAAGCAACATGATTTTCAAACCACTTCGGGTCAAGGTTGATGGGAGGAGACAAGGTGAGTATATGTGGGTTCTCTGCCTTTCTTAAATGCGGAATACATGCTTTACCAACCAAAAAAGTTCCCCGCACATTGATGCTGTGCATCAGGTCAAATCGTTTGGCTTCTGTTTGCTCTGTTGATGTTAAAGAAATAGCAGAAGCATTGTTTACTAAAATATCAATACCCCCAAATGTTGAGACGGCCTTGTCCACTACGTTTTGTATCTGTTCTTCAAAGCGGATATCACATTGTACCGCTAATGCTTTTCCACCAGCCGCTTCTATTTCCGCTGCCGCAGAAAAAATAGTACCACCAAGTTTCGGGTTTTCTTCCACACTCTTGGCAGCAATAATAATATTAGCTCCTTCTTTGGCTAATCGTAAGGCAATGGCTTTTCCGATTCCTCTTGTGGCACCGGTTATCAAAACGGTTTTGTTGGCAAATGACATGGTATGATTTTTTATTTTTTAATACTCCGGCAATACCGGTTTTGTCTGAACAATATCCTCAATTTTCTTCATTACTTCCGCATTCAGTTTTTCCACGGCATCCATTGCTTTTAAGTTCTCCAGCAATTGCTCTTTTCGTGATGCACCCAGTATAACAGTAGTTACGTTTGGGTTTTTTACACACCAAGCAATACTTAGCTGTGCCGCCGATACACCCAGCTCATTGGCAAGGTTGCTGAGTTGTTTTATTTTTTCCAGGAAATTTTCTTTCATCCACCGGTCCTTAAGCCAATCAAACCCCTCAATGGCAAAGCGGCTGTCTTCAGGAATACCATTATTGTATTTACCACTTAATAATCCGCTGGCCAGTGGACTCCAGATGGTAGTTCCCATGCCTACGGTTTTAAACACCATCAGGAATTCATTTTCCATTTTATTTCGCTCCAGCAAATTGTATTGGGGTTGTTCCATCGAAGGACCAATCAATCCATATTGTTGTGCCACACGATGTGCTTCCATTATTTCAACGCCACTCCATTCGCTGGTGCCCCAGTACAAAATTTTTCCTTGCTGAATCAGGTTGTGCATCGTCCACACTACTTCTTCTACCGGCACTTTTTTATCGGGGCGATGACAGAAATACATATCAAGATATTCCAATTGTAATCGTTGCAAGGCTTCATGACAGGCTTCCATCAAATGTTTTCTGCTCAACCCTGACTGATTGGGTTTATTCTCCTTTCCCCGCCAACCCCAGAAAGCTTTCGAAGAAACGGTATAAGAAGTCCGGTCCCAGTTTTTCTTTTTCAGCACCCGGCCCATCATTTTTTCGCTTTCTCCCAACGCATATACTTCTGCATTGTCAAAAAAATTGACACCGTTATCATACGCAATACCCATTAGCTCATCTGCAACGCTGTCATCTATCTGCTTATGAAAACTTACCCAACTACCGAATGACAATACACTTAACTGCAAGCCGGTTTTACCCATGTAGCGATATTCCATAAATCAGTTTGTGGTTTGATATTTTAGTCATTAACCCTGCAATTCCCAGGAATCCTAAAGATAGCCGATTGCTGTTAACCCAACATCGAACAAGCAGGGCAATAAAAAGTTTATTGGGGAAACCCGTCTTCTTTTACTTTCAACTGGCCTGTTGGGTAGCGGAAGGTTATCCTGCTGAAATCCTGTGTGGCTTCTAATCCTTTTCCGGAGTAAATCTTCCTATTAGGGGTAAGATATTCTGCATAATTATCAGAATAAAAAAGTTTTGTGTTCTGATCCCACCAGAGGTCCTGACATTTTAATGTATCCCCGGCTCTGTTGATTACAACAACACTGTCCCATAGGTACACCTTGTTCAGGTTTTCATAGTACTTTCCTTTTTTACTGTCCAGCCATGTTTCTATTGTAGTACTTGAATCATAAAAATCGCAGTGTAATGAATTAGGAAAATCCGCATATACCGTGTCTGAAAATACTCTTATCATCAACGGGGCCTTTAGTATTGCCCGGAGTTTACCTTCCTGGCTCAACATACTTGTAATGTTTACCGCCTCTTCCTTCATTACCACTTTCTTAGTCAGGTCTTCTATCTGCTTTTCATCATTCTCGCAACCGGAAAAGACAAAAGCTACGAGCCACAATCCGCCAACGGCGGATGCGAGCCTCAATAATTTAAAGATGTATCGCTGTTGATGAACTATGCCTGCTGATAAATATGAAGATTTTTTTTCCATGCAGACTCTAAAGCCCTTCGATAAACCCGATAGCTATCGGGTTTATCGAAGGGCAGGGGTTTGGGGTTTATTCATATTTCCTTTTGATAAACCAGAAATCGCTGAGAGAAAAGCCAAGAGAGAAACGGAACATACTTTCCTTCAGCAAATTATCATTATTTCCCCTTTTACCGTATTCAAAGGCAACATTTACCAATGTAACCTGGTTAGGTGCCTGGCGGCTGATGGCTACGGGCAAACCCATACCAAATGAAGCCCCAAATTGTGGCAGGTTGTTTTTCACTTTTACATAATCCGGGCCGATATTAAATCCAAAACGATACGCTACATTGCTGAAATAATTTCTTTTAGGTACCGGGTTTAATTGTACACCTACTTTTACCTGCCAGTTATTTCTTACCGAATCAACCTGGTCAAAGAAACGATACCGGCTCCAGTTCTGCTGAGTAAAGTCAACACCAAATAACCAACCACCTTCTTTATTTACTATCGCAGATTTTTGCAGCACAAATCCAACCGTATAAGATGATGGAATGTTAATCTTACCTTTTATATCCCGTCTATCTGATACACTATCTAACCGCAGGTTACCGGAGTTTACATCGAAAAAATATGTTTCCCGTATTATATCTTGTGTTGCACTTACTTTCTGACCCCAGTTGCCATAAGCACCAATGGTCAATAGTACATTGCTGCTCAACGGAGTTCTAAATTGTAAACCGGTGTTAAAATGTAAGCCCCCAAAATTGGTTTTTGTTTCATAGTTGGCTGCATAATAATCTACTGAGTCATTAATAAGGTTGCGCCTTGTACTGTAGTCCTTTCCTCCAAAGTAGTAACCGCCATTGATACCCACACTTAGTTTTTGTTCCCCATCTTTTGTTTTGCGGCTAAAGACACTAAACCCTGTTCCAATTGATGCAAGGTAAGAGCCGCCATTACCTTTGTAGCTGGTGGAAGCACTGTCAATCGGTAACCCTGTAAGAGGGTCTTTCAATCGTTGGTTACTAATGATGTTGTAACTGATCCTGGAAACGGGACGCAAACCAAAACTTAATCCCCAGTTGTTTTTTAAAGGCATACCCACCTGCACATAAGAAACTAATGCATTACTCGCTGTAAATTTTTTTGCCGATGATGGTTCACTCAACGTCCGGTTATCTACATTTACTCCAATGTCAAGAATGGCCCTTCCGGAAACTAATTTTTTAGATTTTGCTTCCAGCAATGCCTGGAATGATGAATAAGATGCAGGATTACTGAAATTAATAGAAAGAAAGTCAGTATAACCGGCAGAAATACCTCCCAACCCTCTGCTGGTAACTTGAGTTGGCGGCACAAGGTCGCCAATGCCATACCTGGAATATGGGGAGTTGTCCTGCGAAAAAACAGGTTGAAAAGCGGTAAAAAGTAAAACCAGGATCGTTAGAGAAAAGCCTTGCAGACTTCTCGATAAGCAGTGTAACGTCTTGATTCTCTTAGGGGTTATTAACTTCACTAATTGCATACAAACCTTTAAAGATTAAATCAGGGTCTGCAAATATCTTGTTTTTAAGGTGTGAAGCCAAATAGACTATATCACCCCCGGTTAACAGGACGTTAAAGTTCCTAAACCGCTCCCGGTACGCCTCTATAAAGCCATCTATCTCTTTGGCCATGCCCAGCACAACACCGGTCAGAATATTGGTGGTGGTATCGTAGCCGATCAGGGGCAAATTGCTGTCCGCCTTTATCAAAGGCAGCTTGGCGGTGTAATAATTTAATGCTTTTAACCGCATTTCCATACCCGGAGATATAGCACCGCCTACAAACTCATGATA
>JBKJIX010000130.1:0-3853 GCA_046598205.1 Chitinophagaceae bacterium | reverse complement strand
ACTCTACCAATAACATACGAATACGAGGCGCAATTAATAAAGCTGCTTTTTTTAATATGGATTTTAATTCCGTTTTACGCTCCTTTACTACTAATCGTTTGGGGTTGAGACATAGTTAAATATATTATAGACCAAATATATAACAAAAAAACCAACATAACTATTTTGGTCTAAATATAATTTCACTTTGGTATTAGTACAATTTGCCTGTTTACGCTTTTATCACTTTTTGTAAATGCACAGGTTACCGACGAGATAGCCTGGAGAAAAGTGGATAGTGTGAAAAAAATACTGCCAACACAAAAAGGAAAGGATAAAGTAAACTGCTATAACCTGCTTTCAGAAAGCTATTATTGGATTTGGGATGAGAATGACAAACACATTGATACCGCATGTATGTATTCAAACAAAGCGTATGAAGAGGCAAAAAAAATAAACTACAAAACCGGCATAGCTTATGCAAAAGCTAATATCGCACATTGTACATTAGCAGCCGTCGATAAAAACAGGGATAATAATGATAAAGAACCTGCTTATATTCAAGCTTACAAAGCTGAACAGGATGCATTAAACCTTGCTGACCAATTGAAGGACGATTATCTATCCGGGCTTATATACTTTCACCTTGCATGGTACGAAAAGTGGTGGGGAACTCAGGATAAATTCAAATCAAACACACAAAAAGCAATTCAACATTTTGAAAAAATAAGCGGCGATGAATTCAAGAATAGTTACAAACCATTAATGCTGGTAAACTGCCCTGATTGTAAAGGTGCAGAAGCTTTGCTTGCACATCTATACCAGGATTTATCAACTATTACAGGGGAGTTTAATACAACTATGAAAGACCAATTAGAGAAAGCAATTTTCTATTATCAAAAAGTTGGAGATAAATCAGGTTTAGGAAGGGCTTATCAGGCCTATGCAAGTTTCATTACAATTACAAAAGATATTGAGATTGGTATTGAGTATCTGAAAAAAGCAGTTTTTGTATTTCGGGAGGATAATAATCAAGGAAAGGAACTGGAAGCAATAACAAGTCTTTGTAGTTCCTATTGGACACTGGGTGATTTTGAAAACGGACTGGACTATGGCAAAAAAAGTCTTCAGATTGCTGAGAAATTAATCAGGAACAAAGATGCAGGTATTATGGATAGCCTCAGATTAGGGCAGGCATATTATTGGATTGGAAGATTTTACTCTATTGCCAGCGATTATGAAACGGCATTCGTCTTTATGAAAAAGGCCCGTAAATTTTATCCCAATAATCCCAGATGGTTGAATAGCTGGACTGTTGCAATGGGAGAATTATATCGCTTATCCGGAAACTATGATTCAGCAATGTATTATTTGAGGCCATTTGAAAAAAATCAAGGAGCACTGAGCAGTCTGTATATTTCTTTAAAGCAATATGATAAAGCCTTACAGTCGATAGATGGATTAGCAATAAGAACAGGTGATAAAAATAACCTGTCAGGTCTTAGCAATATTTATATGATTACTGCAAAAGCATATTTTGGTAAAAAGGATTATGTATCTGCATTAAACAACGCAAGAGAAGGAATTGCTCTAATGGAAAAAGCAAAAAGAAATACATATCTAATCGATGGTTACCAGTTACTTTCAGATATTTTCAATAAGGTGGGGAAAAATGACAGTGCCTACTTTTACCTGAAACAATATACAACCCTGAAAGATTCGTTATTAAGCAGGCAGATTTATATACGACTTAATGACTATAAAAAAGAAGCTGAAGAGGCAAAAAGAACTGGTCAAATAAACCTGCTTCAAAAAGATTACTTAATAAAAGAACAGGAACTGCAACAGCAAATTTTATTGAAAAAACAAAGTGATGCACAACTAACCCTGTTAGACAAAGACAATGAGCTAAAAGATCAGAAACTAAAAGAACAAACCCTTCTTGAAGAAAAAAACCAATCGCAACTAACTCTCCTAGATAAAGAAAACAAACTAAAAGACGAACGACTAAAAAAACAAGCCTTTATCCGCAATGCCCTCCTTGGAGGGCTTTTGCTGTTTATACTACTGGGTGTTTTTGTTTTCAGAAATCTCTCATTGAAAAGAAAAAATGAAAAATTGGCTGTTAAAAAAGGCCAGGCTGAACTTCAGCAAAAAGTAGCTGAATTAGAAATGCAGGCATTGCGGGCACAGATGAACCCACATTTTATATTTAACTGCCTTAGCTCTATCAACCGTTTTATTTTTAAAAATGATAATAAGCTGGCATCTGATTATCTCACCCGTTTTTCACGCCTCATCCGCATGGTGTTGATGCATTCTGCAAAAAAATTAATAACACTGGAAGATGAACTGGAAATGCTGCGGCTTTACCTCGATTTGGAACGGTTGCGTTTTAAAGATGCTTTTGATTACAGCATCACCACCACCAATATTGTAGATGCAGGTGCTATATTTATTCCGCCCCTCCTGTTGCAGCCTTTCTGTGAAAATGCGGTATGGCATGGGTTGATGCACAAAGAAAGTAAGGGACATTTGAATGTAATCATCAGTGAAGTCGTCAATGTAAAAGAAAAAGCTCTGCATTGTGTAATTGAAGATGACGGTATCGGCCGGGAAAAAGCTGGGGAGTTCAAAAGCAAATCGGCAGAATCCAAAAAATCAATGGGATTAAAAATTACCACCGAACGCCTGGCTTTGCTGAACCAGGAAAATAATTTCAGTACCTTTTATAAAATTGAAGATGTAATGAGTGAAAACAATGAAGTAGAAGGCACAAGAGTGAAGTTAAAGATCAGGTATAAAGAAAGTATTGAAGAGACTTTTAATCAAAATAATATCACCGCAGAGAACATGAGTAAAAAGAGTTAACGCAGAGATACTCTGCGTTAACTTTGCGTTCTCCTTTCTCTGCGGTAAACCTAAAACAGAAATTCCTGGTGCTTAAAGCAATAATCATAGATGACGAGCCTTACTGCTGCGAAATATTAGCAGCCATGCTGGAAGCGGATTGTCCTGAAATAGAAATTACCAGCATTTGCAATAATGCTAAAGATGCATTGACAGCTATCCGGCAATATTCACCCGATCTTGTTTTTCTTGATGTAGAAATGCCAAGAATGAATGGTTTTGAAATGCTGGAACAATTACCTGCTATCAACTTCCACCTGATTTTTACCACCAGTTATAATCAGTACGCATTAAAAGCCATCCGGTTCAGTGCCATTGATTATTTACTAAAACCAATAGATAGGGAAGAATTAAAAAATGCTGTGCAGAAAGTAAAAGAAAGAATCCAAATACCACTTCCACAACAGTTAGAAATATTGATGCAGAAAATCAGGCAGCCCTCCCAACCTGTAAATAAAGTTGCATTGCCTACCATAGAAGGATTGCAAATGATACCTGTTGACACCATCATCAGTTGCGAGTCGGATGATAATTACACAATACTGCAATTAAAGAGTAAGAAAAAAATGCTGGTCACCCGGTCACTAAAAGACATGGAAGAAATACTGGAGCAGCATTCTTTTATACGGGTGCATCGTTCTTACATCGTAAATCTAAACGAAATTGAAAAATACATTAAAGGCGATGGTGGTTACCTGGTAATGAGTGACGGAGCATCTGTTGATGTAGCAAAGAATAGAAAAGAATTGCTGTTGAAAAGATTGTTGCCGTATAAAGAATAGAATCACCCACTATATCACACTGAGAACTCCGTAGGAGTTCACTAATTATAGAAAAATCATTCTGTTTTGCCGTTCAACTCCTATAGGAGTTGAATATTCATAATTGATATATTATTCTAAAAATATTTGTCTCTTACGGAGATATAAATACTCCCGTGCAAAGAATAAAATAGCTTTCACTT
>JBKJIX010000137.1:0-20387 GCA_046598205.1 Chitinophagaceae bacterium | reverse complement strand
AACATATCTTAACTTAATCAGGTCAACAGCTTCCTGCAGAGAGCTACGGTTATTAGAAGAAAAGAAGCCTTTGCTGTTGCCACCCTGGCTGCCCAGTTTATAGCCAAAAAGCATTCCTACTATCATTACAATCGAAAAAAGCAGCGGCAGCCAAACCTGCAATTTTTTATTCACCATCATACACCTTTATTATGTAATTTGACACAAAATAACCAAAAGTTGCTGGTTGCCGGTTACTTGTTTCAGGGCTGGTTCAGAAACGATACGGTTGCCTGATAAAATTCATTTTAAAGAAACAAGAAACGGTAATAAGTATATGCCATCAACGATACTAATAGCAGATAGCGGGGCAACAAAAGCGGAATGGTGCTTGCTAACTAACGGCAGGAAAAAAAACGTAATCACACAAGGCATCAGCCCTTATTTCCTTAATACAGAACAGATAACTGAGTTGTTATTAAAAGAATTGAAACCGAAACTGAAAAATGTTGAAGTGGATGAGATTTACTATTATGGTACAGGCTGTGCCAACCCGGTCAATGCAAAATCAGTAAAGAAAGCGGTAAGTAAAGTTTTTGAAAGTGCCAGAATAGATGTAAACCACGACCTGATGGCAGCTGCCAGGGCTTTGTGTGGAAGAAAAAAAGGGGTGGCCTGTATTCTTGGTACCGGTTCCAATTCTTGTTACTACGATGGAAAGAAAATTGTAAAAAATAGTCCGGGCCTCGGTTATGTGTTGGGGGATGAAGGAAGCGGTGCCTACCTCGGTAAAAAAGTAATTCAGTATTACCTGTATGGTACTTTTGATGATGAACTGAGAGGAAGGTTTGATTTAACTTATACTACTAATAGTGCTGAAATATTGGAGAACGTATATAAAAAGCCATTACCTAACCGTTATCTTGCCAGCTATGCCAGGTTCCTGGTGGATAACCGGGGTCATTATATGATTGAGAATATTATTGAAGATGGGTTAAATGATTTTTTCTTTAACCATCTTTGTAAGTACAGGGAAACCTGGACGCTGCCCATACACTTTGCCGGGAGTGTTGCATTTGGTTTTAAAGATGTGTTGCAGCAACTTTGCAACAGTTACGAATTTGAATTAGGTAAAGTAATGAAAAATCCCATGGAAGGACTGGTGGAGTATCACATTTAAAAAGAACAGAAGTATGGCATTTGAAAAAATAACCGAACAATCAAGCAATTACCGTCACCTTGAAAAAATGACGGTGGGTGAGATACTGGCGAATATTAATGCAGAGGATACAACTGTTCCGGAAGCTGTTGAAAAAGCAATCCCTCAAATAGAAAAACTGGCGGAAGTGGCGAGTGACAAAATGCTGATGGGTGGCAGAATGTTTTACATTGGTGCAGGCACCAGCGGAAGATTAGGTATTGTAGATGCCAGTGAATGCCCACCGACTTATGGGGTACCTTATGGATTAGTGATAGGCATTATTGCCGGGGGAGAAAAAGCAATAACTACAGCAGTTGAATTTGCAGAAGATGATAAAGAGCAAGGCTGGACGGATTTATTGGAATATAATGTAAGCGATAAGGATGTAGTAATTGGGATAGCCGCAAGCGGAACCACTCCGTATGTTATTGGTGCATTGGAAGAATGCAGAAAAAGGGGAATCATTACAGGAAGTATTTCCTGCAATCCCGATTCGCCGGTAAGTGCTGCTGCTGATTTTCCGATAGAAGTTGTTGTGGGGCCGGAGTTTGTAACTGGCAGCACAAGAATGAAAAGTGGTACAGCCCAAAAATTAGTGTTGAATATGATTTCAACCACTGTAATGATTCAATTGGGCCGTGTAGAAGACAACAAGATGGTGAATATGCAACTAACGAACGATAAGTTGGTTGACAGAGGAACTAAAATGCTGATGGAAAGAGTAAGAATGACGGATTATGAAACAGCCAAAGAACTGCTCTTAAAATACGGTAGCGTAAAAAAAGCTGCTGATTCTGTTGCCAAATGATTTGCATTTCGCCATTTTCTATCTATATTGCATACCTGACGAATAAATAGTGGTAAATAACTACACACATACCGGTGCTTCTTCTGTTGTGATAAATTTCATTACATCAACAACTACCACTACGACCCGTTAAGGGTTGTATATCTTCATATCAATCATTGGGCTTTACAGCTTACACACAAAGGGAATAACTTCGCCAATTTATCCGTGAAATTAATTAAATCATTTTAATCAGCGATTATATGCAGGTTTTAAAATTCGGAGGCACTTCAGTTGCCAACGCAGAGAATATTAATAAAGTAGTAGCTATTGTAAAGGAGTCAATAAAAAAAGATCAAACGGTGGTTGTAGTATCTGCTCTTGGAGGCATTACAGACCTCTTACTGGATGCTGCTGCATTGGCAGCAGATGGCAATGAATTATATAAAGAAAAACTGGCAACGGTTGAGCAACGTCATATTGAGTCTGTAAAACAGTTGATACCTGTTGCACAGCAAAGCCAATTATTAAGTTTAGTAAAGAAATCATGTAACGAGATAGAAGATATTTGTAACGGCATTTTCTTGTTAAGAGAATTGACAGCAAGATCAAAAGACAGGATTGGCAGCTATGGCGAATGGCTTTCATCACAAATAATTGCAGCTAAGTTTAAAGCAGATGGAGTAGATGCAGTTTGGAAAGACTCGAGAGAGCTGATAACGACTAATTCCGATTTTACTACTGCGGAAGTTGATTTTGTTGTAACCGATAAAAAAATCAATGATTTCTTTTCAGCTTCAACATCTTCCTTATTTATTCTCCCCGGTTTTATTGCAGCAGACAGGAATGGAGTTACAACAACTCTTGGAAGAGGTGGGTCAGATTATACTGCTGCTATACTGGCATCAGCCTTACAAGCAGACCTGCTGGAAATATGGACAGACGTAAGTGGCATGATGACAGCAGACCCCCGGTTGACAAGTAATGCCCGTATTATCCCGAATATTTCTTACCAGGAAGCGATGGAGCTATCTCATTTTGGTGCCAAGGTTATTTACCCGCCAACCATTCAACCGGTGATGAGTAAAGGAATACCAGTTTGGATAAAAAATACTTTTGCCCCTGCTGATATAGGAACGGTGATTCAAAACAGAAATGTTTCTGTCTCCCCTTTAGAGGATGGGGGCGGTGATATAGTAAGAGGTATTTCTAGTATCAACAATATTGCTCTTATTAGTTTAGAAGGAAGTGGAATGATTGGTATTCCTGGTTTTTCTAAAAGATTGTTTGAAGCGTTGAGCAGCGAGAAGATAAATGTGATTTTAATTACACAAAGTTCTTCAGAACATTCCATTTGTGTTGGTATTGATTCTTCTTCGGTAGAAAAAGCCAAGCAGGCGGTTGATGCTGCATTTGCCAATGAAATTGTGTTACAAAAAGTAGAACCACTGATAATTGAAGCAGAGCTTTCCATTGTAGCATTGGTAGGTGAGAGTATGAAAAATCATACTGGTATCAGCGGACGAATGTTTAGTGCTATGGGGCGAAACGGTGTCAACATCAGGGCAATTGCACAAGGCTCTTCTGAAAAAAATATTTCTGCTGTTATTGCTACCAAAGATGTTCGCAAAGCTATCAACGTTTTGCATGAAGAGTTTTTTGAAACAACCTATAAACAGGTAAACTTGTTCATCACCGGTACTGGCAATGTGGGGGCTAAATTATTGGGTCAGTTGAAGCAGCAATTAGATTTTCTGCAACAGCAAATGCACCTGCAGGTAAGAGTAGTTGGATTATCTAATAGCAGAAAAATGCTGATTGATGAAGAAGGAATTGATCTTAATAATTGGAAAGAAAAATTGGATGCAGGAGAAACCGCCAGCCTTCAAAAATTTATAGACGAGATTATCAGCCGTAATCTTCGTAATTCTGTTTTTGTTGATATAACAGCGAATGATAAAGTAGCAATGGTGTACGACCAGTTTCTCCAAAAAAGTATTTCTGTAGTTGCTTGTAACAAAGTAGCGGCATCTTCTGCGTATAGCAATTATAAAAAATTAAAAGATCTTTCAAGAGAATTCAACAGTCAGTTCTTGTTCGAAACGAATGTAGGGGCAGGATTGCCGGTTATTGCATCGTTGAGTGATTTGGTACATAGCGGCGACCGTGTAAATAAAATGCAGGCAGTATTAAGTGGTACATTAAATTTTGTTTTTAATAATTATGATGGCACCCGCCTTTTTGCCGATGTAGTGAAGCAGGCACAAGATGAAGGTTACACCGAACCCGACCCAAGATTAGATTTGGGCGGAACGGATGTAATGAGAAAAATATTGATACTGGCAAGGGAAGCAGGAGAAACGATGGAAATGGAGGATATTGCTAACAACTCCTTTATGCCGACCAGTTGTATGCAGGGCAGTGTAGCAGATTTTTATGCTGCCATGGCAAAGGAAGAAGTACATTTTAAAAACTTATTGGAAAAAGCAAAGGCAGATGGTTGTATACTGAAATTTGTTGCCTCTTTTGACAATGGAAAAGCTTCTGTCGGATTACAACATATAGATCCAAAGCATGACCTTTACCATCTTTACGGAAAAGATAATATCGTATTGTTCTACACGAATCGTTATAAAGAACAACCAATGGTGGTAAAAGGAGCTGGTGCCGGTGCAGAGGTAACGGCAAGTGGCGTATTTGCAGATATTATCAGGGCTTCAAAAGCATGAAGCCTCCCCAAACCTCTCCGCAGAAGGGGTATCAGGTCGCTTGCAGAACAAGGATAATTTTTTTGAAATGCGTAAATCAATATTTTGAAAAAAACAGAGAGTATAAATCAGTCGGAGTCTAAAGTCCCCCATGCGGGGGATTTAGGGGGCTATATAAAAATAAAATGTCCCGGTACGGTGGCAAACCTTGTTTGTGGATTTGACATACTTGGTATGGCATTGAATGAGCCGAATGATATAATGGAAGTGACGTTATTGGATGAACCAAAAGTTATTATTCATAATCGGGATAATTATAATTTACCCACAGAGCCAGAAAAGAATGTAGCTGGTGTTGTTTTTTTATCGGTGATGGAAAAAGTAGGCGGTACTGTGGGCTTTGAAGTAACGATTGAAAAACACATTAAACCCGGAAGCGGAATTGGTTCCAGTGCAGCGAGTGCGGCAGGTGCAGCGGTAGCTGCTAACCACTTGTTAGGAAATATTTTTTCTAACGATGAAGTGGTGCAGTTTGCGATGAATGGAGAAAAGCTGGCATCAGGAGTAAAGCATGCAGATAATATTGCGCCTTGTATATTAGGAGGAGTAACACTTATCCGGAGTATTCATCCGTTGGATATAATTCACCTGGCCTCGCCTGATTTGTTTGTAACGGTAGTGCATCCGCAGATAGAAGTAAGAACTTCTGATGCAAGACAAATTCTTCGCCAGCAAGTGTTGCTGAAAGATGCGATTAAACAATGGGGAAATATTGCAGGTCTGGTTACAGGATTTATGAAAAATGATTTAGACCTTATTGGTCGTTCATTGGAAGATGTTATTATAGAACCCATACGAAGCATTCTTATTCCAGGGTTTGATGAAGTAAAAGCAAATTGCAAAGAAGCAGGTGCATTGGGCGGTGGTATTTCCGGTTCGGGGCCATCTATATTTATGCTGAGTAAGGAAGAAAAAACTGCTAAGGCGATTGAATCAGCAATGAAGGATGTTTATAACAAAATAGGAATTGATTATAATACGTATGTAACAACCATTAATAAGAAAGGCGTTGAAATATTAAGTAGTGAGTGGTGAAGGATTTTAAAACAAGCGGAGTCTTGTAATACCGACGAAGGAGGTGTCTCAAACTATAATAATGAAGTACTACAGCACTAATAGAAAATCGCCAATGGTTGATTTCAAAGAAGCAACCATTAAAGGACAGGCACCTGATAAAGGATTGTATTTTTCTGAAATGATTCCACAAGTTGACAAAGAATTGATAAACAAAATTGACAGTTATTCCAATGAAGAAATTGCTTTTCGTGTTATCAAACCTTATGTTGGTGATACGATACCCGAAGAAAAACTCTTTCAGATTGTAAGTGAAACAGTAAACTTTCCAATTCCTTTGATAAAAGTGACTGAGAACATTTCTTCACTGGAATTATTCCATGGCCCCACATTGGCTTTCAAAGATATTGGTGCAAGATTTATGAGTCGTTGCCTCGGCTATTTTGTAATGGGTCGGGACGCTGAAAGCGGCCTGAACCGTAACGTAACCGTTCTTGTAGCAACGTCAGGGGATACCGGTGGTGCTGTCGCCAATGGTTTTTATAATGTGGATGGGGTGGACGTAGTAATTCTTTATCCTTCGGGCAAGGTAAGCCCGGTACAGGAAAAACAGTTAACTACATTAGGTAAGAATATCATCGCATTAGAAGTGCAGGGAACGTTTGATGATTGCCAGTCTATGGTGAAGCAGGCTTTTACTGATAGTGATATAAATGATAAATTGTTTCTTACATCTGCCAATTCTATCAATGTAGCAAGATGGTTGCCACAGCAGTTTTATTATTTCTTTGCTTACAAACAATGGCTCAACTCCCCTTTAGGGGATGGGGGCAATCCGCCGGTTATTTCTGTTCCCAGTGGCAACTTTGGAAATATCTGCGCCGGAATATTGGCCATGCAATCCGGCTTGCCGGTTAAGCATTTTATTGCTGCCTGCAACATGAATGATATTGTGAGTGAGTACCTCCAGACAAAAACGCTAAAGCCCAGGCAAGCAATTGCCACATTAAGTAATGCAATGGATGTGGGCAACCCAAGCAATTTTGTCAGGATACTGGAAATATTTAAGCACCAGTTTCCGGAAATAAAAACTAAATTATCCTCAGCTACTATTACTGATGAAGAAACGCTGGCAACCATAAAGGAAGTGTTTGATAAATATAATTATCTCGCAGACCCACATGGTGCCGTTGGTTATCTTGCATTATTGCAATATTTGGCGAATCATCCTGCTGATAAGGGGATATTCCTTGAAACTGCCCACCCGGTTAAATTTCCGGATGCAATAGAAAAAATTATTGGTCAATCAATTCCTGTTCCGGATTCACTTCAACCGATTATGATAAAGGATAAGCTGAGTATCCTTATTCCATCAGACTATACAGCCCTGAAAGATTTTTTACTGAATAAATCCTGAATAGTACCAAGCCAATGATAGCCCCCAAAGATTACATACTTAAAAACCGGGCTGGTATATTTGACTGGTCCGTTTTATCTATTAGTTTTTTGCTGGGGTTTATATTTCCTACCATTACACATTTCATACGGTCTCCAGGTTTTTATAACTGGATGCTCGCAGCATTGTTGTTATACACTTGCGGGGCAGCATTAAAACATTTACCACTTAGTTACCGTTTAACTCACTCGGGTAAAGCAATTAAGCCTGTTCCTTATATTTTATTTTTAGCAGTCGGGCATTGGTTCATTATGCTTTTTGTTTTTATACTGTCGGAACGATCATTGCGGTCCATATTTCACCTTCCACCTCTTACAGCTAAAAACGAAGGAAGCTGGCAAATAATAACCCTTGCTATTGTCATGTCTTTTTTTATCACCTGGCTGGTTTATCGCACCAAAAGCAACCCGAGAAGCAGGATCAAATTTTCTACTGATTATTTATTCTGGATGGAATTGTTGGCTGACATTCTTTTAATTGCAGGAGTATCCATATTATCCTTTGTTTTTTGGGAAAAAGGAGCCATGGCCATGTTATCAATGGCTTCAACACAAACCATTGGTGATATATGGTTCCTGTTAGTTTTCCTGTCTATCCTTTTTTTATTTTTCTATCTGCCCCTGCGTTATCTATTTTTTATTGAAGACCGGGAAGGCGGAAGAAACCGACGCCGGTTATTTCTGATATTCGGATTTATGCTATTGAAAGCATTATTTGAAATGCTGAATATTTAATTCACCTGCTTATTTGTTGCGATTGCATTCTGTCATTAATTTTGTACCGATTATGCAGGACATTGAACCATTTTACAACTGGCGGTATATTTATACAAGTGAGGAAGACGAACGGTCGCCCTTTCGTGGAAGAACTTACTCTGAGTTTGAATTTTCCCAAACGGTCTATAATTTCTTTATCCATCCGCAATGGGATGATTTTGGCAGCCGGACACTTTACCTGAAAGTACTGCTGGCTGATTATGATGAGAAGTATGCCGTTATAGAAATGATAGGCGAATGGAATGATGCGATTGAGAACGACATCATGGAGTTGAAACGGGAAGTGTTAGAAAAATTCATGAACGAAGGTATTTACAAGTTTATTTTAATCGGCGAGAATGTCCTTAACTATCACAGTGACGGAAAGGATTATTATGAAGAACTGTTTGACGAAGTAACGGATGAAAACGGCTGGGTGGTTTGTTTAAACATGCCGGAGCAAACCCAATACGACTTTAAACATGCCCGGCTGAACCGCTATGTAGAGCTAATGGAATTAGACAACTGGAGAACCTACAAGCCCTTTCATTTGTTTAAAAAGATAGATAATGAACTGATGGCAAGGTTGGGTAATTAATCCTTTAGGCAGGGTTCTGAAATAGGTGCTTATAATGTAAAACTTTTGTCAGTTTTTGGCCTTCGGGTAGTATTTTTGCCGAAACCGGATTTCTCCCTATAAGTTATTAATATGAAATGGTCTGAACTGTTTACTTCTTCGATTGGCAAAAAGTGGGTAATGGCACTGACGGGTATTTTTCTGATTCTCTTCCTGATTATACATGTATCGTTGAATGCTACTATATGGGCAAATGATGGAGGTAAGATGTTTGAGGCTGGAGCTCATTTTATGGGTTCAAACATTGTACCCCGCATTTTAGAAATTGGATTGATGGTGGGTATTCTATTGCATATTATCCAGGGATTGATGTTGGAATTTCAGAATCGCAGCAAAAGAAAAAAGGGCTATGCGGTGGCAATGGGCAATAAGGGCAGCAAATGGTACAGCCGTAGTATGGGCTTATTAGGTACATTAATATTACTATTCCTGATTATGCACCTTTCACATTTTTGGGTACCCAATCGTAGTAATCAAGGATGGCTGTTGGGGCCTGAAATTTCTTTATATGATAAAATGAAAGAAGTGTTTCAGGTGGGTTGGGTTGTGATTATATATATACTGGGATGTTTTTCTTTGGCCTGGCATTTACTACATGGATTTCAAAGCTCTTTCAGAACAATTGGTGTAAGTAATAAAAAATACCTGGCTTTATTGAATGTAATCGGAATTGGTTTCTCAGTTATCGTTCCTCTTGCCTTTGCATTAATGCCGGTGAGTTTTTATTTAGGATGGGTGAAATAAACCCACCCCTTTCGAATAGTTCTTTAAAGGAAGATGCTTCGGTCCCTCCAGAGAGGGGATGCAGGTCGCTTAACTTTTGAAATTAATACACCACTCTGTTTGAGTAGGGATGTGGATATTTTTGTTTGATGAATTAATTGCTTTCGGAAACTTCCCCGTCCGCCAACTGGCGGAGGCGGGTTGAGGAAAATATATTGCTTTAGTAAAATGGGCTGGGTTGCCGAGTAGAATTACAGAACGATGAACCCGATAGCTATCGGGTGAGTGACACAACAAACGATGCTCAGGGAACAGAACGATGACAATAAAAAATATTAAATCATTTTATATCATAGTAATCAGTGGTTGTTATGCTTGATTCAAAAATTCCTGCCGGACGATTAGAAGATAAATGGAGAGATTATAAGGGCCATTGTAAATTGGTGAACCCGGCCAATAAAAGAAAATTAGAAATTATTATAGTAGGCACTGGCCTTGCTGGTGCGTCTGCTGCTGCTGCTCTGGGCGAACTCGGTTATAAAGTAAAAGCATTTTGTTTCCAGGATTCTCCCAGACGGGCACATAGTATTGCTGCGCAAGGTGGTATCAATGCAGCCAAGAATTATCAAAATGATGGTGATTCTGTTTTCCGTTTGTTTTATGATACAATCAAAGGCGGAGATTACCGTGCAAGAGAAGGCAATGTGCATCGCCTGGCAGAAGTGAGTGTAAATATTATTGACCAGTGTGTGGCGCAGGGTGTTCCTTTTGCAAGAGAATATGGTGGATTATTAAATAACCGTTCCTTCGGTGGTACACAGGTTAAAAGAACTTTTTATGCAGCCGGACAAACCGGTCAGCAATTATTGATAGGTGCTTACCAGGCATTAGAAAGACAAGTAGCATTGGGTAATGTTACCATGCATGCACGACATGAAATGCTGGATGTGGTAATGATAGATGGGAAAGCAAGAGGAATTATTGCCCGTAACTTAATTAATGGTGAACTGGAAAGACATTTTGGTCATGCAGTGTTATTATGCAGTGGTGGTTATGGTAATGTATTTTATTTATCTACCAATGCGATGGGTAGTAATGTAACGGCTGCATGGAAGGCACATAAAAAAGGAGCAACTTTTGCTAATCCCTGCTTTACACAAATTCATCCAACTTGTATTCCTGTTAGTGGCGACCATCAATCTAAGTTGACATTGATGTCGGAGTCATTAAGGAATGACGGACGCATTTGGGTGCCTAAACAAAAAGGTGATACAAGAAAAGCTAACGATATTCCGGAAGAAGAAAGAGATTATTATCTGGAAAGACGTTACCCTGCTTTTGGTAACCTTGTACCAAGAGACGTGGCTTCAAGAGCGGCAAAAGAAAGATGTGATGCTGGTTATGGAGTTGGTACAACCAAACAAGCAGTTTACTTAGATTTCAAATACAACCTGATTAATAAATATGGTAAGACAGAAGCTGGCAAATTAGGCATTGAAAATCCTGATGAAGAAACATTGATACGTTTAGGAAAAGAAGTGATAAAAGAGGAATACGGTAACCTGTTTGATATGTATGAAAAGATTACCGGTGAAAATCCTTATGATGTACCAATGCGGATTTTTCCGGCGGTTCACTATACCATGGGTGGCCTTTGGGTGGATTATGAATTGATGACGAATGTAAAAGGTTTGTATTGTTTGGGTGAAGCCAATTTTAGCGACCATGGTGCTAACCGCCTTGGTGCATCTGCATTGATGCAGGGATTAGCCGATGGTTATTTTGTGGTTCCTTACACTATTGGTAATTACCTGGCAGATGAAATTGCTACGAAGCCAATTCCTTTGACCCATGAAGCATTTGAGCAAACAGAAAAAGCAGTAAAGGATAGAATTGAAACCCTGATGAACATTAAGGGTAAACAAACGGTGGAAAGTTTTCATAAGCGATTAGGAAAAATTATATGGGAGTACTGCGGCATGTCCAGAAATGAGCAAGGATTGAAAAAAGCTATTGCAGATGTGCAGGCATTGAAAAAAGAATTCTGGAGTGATGTAAAAATTCCGGGAGCTATTAATGAAATGAATTCCGAATTAGATAAAGCTGGTCGTGTAGCAGATTTTATTGAACTGGGAGAGTTGATGTGTAAAGATGCATTAAACAGAAATGAAAGTTGCGGTGGTCATTTTAGAGAAGAAAGCCAGACAGAAGAAGGGGAAGCAAAGCGAAATGATGATGAGTATGCGTATGTAGCGGCATGGGAATATAAAGGTGAGAGTAATTGGGAATTACATAAGGAAGAATTGAAGTTTGAAGTGGCTCATTTAACGCAGCGATCTTACAAATAATATTATTAACGTACAATACCTATTGCTTTATGGAGCATTACATAATGAATTTGACGTTGAAGGTTTGGAGACAGAAAAATAGTTCTGACAGAGGTGGTTTCGAAACCTACCCGGTAAAAAATATTTCTTCTGAGATGTCTTTCTTAGAAATGCTTGACGTATTGAATGAAAAACTTATCCATGAAGGCAAAGTTCCTATTGCTTTTGATCATGATTGCCGGGAAGGTATTTGCGGCAGTTGTTCTATGTATATTAATGGCCGCCCACATGGCCCTTGGCATGCTAACACCACCTGCCAATTGCACATGAGAGCTTACAAGGATGGTGATATGATTGTTATTGAACCATGGAGGGCTAATTCATTCCCTGTAATTAAAGATTTAATAGTTGATCGTTCTGCCTTCGACCGGATTATTCAAGCCGGCGGTTATATTTCAGTTAACACCGGTAATGCAGTGGATGCCAATGCCATTGCTATTAATAAAGACAATGCAGATGCTGCTTTTGCAGCGGCAGCTTGTATCGGTTGTGGTGCTTGCGTAGCAGCTTGTAAAAACTCTTCGGCTTTATTATTTGTGTCGGCTAAGGTTTCTCACTTAGCACTCTTGCCACAAGGCTGGCCAGAAAGAAAATCAAGAGCTTTGAACATGGTGGCGCAAATGGATAAAGAAGGTTTTGGTTCTTGCACCAATACCGGAGCTTGTGAGGCTGTTTGCCCAAAAGAAATTTCTATTGAAAATATTGCAAGGCTGAACAGGGAGTATATGATGGCAGGGGCGGCTTCAGATAAATAATTTTTTACTAACTCATTTCTATAAGCTCTCTTATCTAAGGGCTTTTTTTATTGCTAAAAAGCAAAACTTGCTCTAAAAAAAAACGATACCAATGGGTCAGGTCCATTTAAGTCCTGCATGTATTTTATACCTGGTGTTACAGCAATTTTATTGTTGATGAAATAAGCTCCGCTAAGATTTGCTCCCCAAAAGAAACTGGTAAATCCATCTTCCAGCCCAAGAGCCGGGCCTGTAGTTAAATTGATGTTTCCCCGTTTGCCACAATTATAAATGGCACCACCATAAGCATGGATATAAGTGAACCCATTGTATTTGTATGAATAACCACTTACTGTTTCATCTTTGCCAAAGTAATAATCAATACCACCGTCAGCAATAAACCCAAAAGGCTTCGAAAGCTTTTTCTCCATTAATCCAAAGCGATGTTTACTCCAGCTAAAATTGGCTCCAACACCAAGTGGATGGGTTTGGCTAAACTCAACATAAGAAATATTAATCCCTGCTGACACTGTTTTACTGTATCCAGTTGAAACAACTTTCTTATTGGTATTGATTTGTCCAATCCCTGAAATTGCTATTATCAGGCAAAACAAAAGAAGAAACTGGTATTTATTATTCCGGTACAAAAAAGTAAGCATACTATAGCGATTTAGACTGTTTTCAATCAAATTTGAGGCTTTTTCCTTAATTAACATCATAGGATAACTTTAGGGCAATAAAAGGACGAATTTTACGATTTTTAGCTAAATGCATTGCTTTTGAGATTGTTACGTAGAATATCCGGTATCTTTTTTCTTTCATTCATTTCTCTATGGAGCAATGCTCAATTTCCTGTCGCTGGTACTGCCCCCGGCAACCTCCGTCAAAAGACTTTTAAAGTAGCAGCCGACAGTATCAGCATTGATACTATCAGTATCATCCCCAGCACTTTTTCCGTTGAAAATGTTCCGTCTTCTGACTACCGGCTAGATTTTGTAAAGGCAATATTATACTGGAAGAAAAAACCTGCTGTAGAAACAGTCCTTATTACGTACAGGGTATTCTCTTTTCAGCTCAACCCGGTAGCACAACGGTTGAGTTTTGACAGTGTGATGAATAATTTTTATGTCAAACCTTTTGAATTTAATAGCGGCCTTACCAATGCGCAACGGGGCATATTTGATTTTGGAACATTAAAAGCCGAAGGAAGCTTTGGTCGTCAGATTGGTTTTGGTAACCGGCAAGATGCGGTTGTTAATTCAACACTGAACCTTCAGCTAAGCGGTATGCTCGGCGACAGCATCGAAATACAGGCAGCCATTACAGATAATAATATTCCGATACAACCTGATGGAAACACTCAGCAGCTGAATGAATTTGACCAGGTGTACCTGCAGTTTAAAAAAAGAAACTGGCAACTAAGCCTCGGCGATTTGGATATACGACAGACCCAAAGTTATTTTCTGAACTTTTATAAACGTTTGCAAGGAGTCGCTTTTCAAACAACTAACCGCCTTTCAAAAAGCATAAACTCCAAAACATTAGTAAGTGGTTCTATCGCCAAAGGAAAATTTACCCGCAATTTTATTGATGCACTCGAAGGCAACCAGGGGCCTTACCGGTTAAGAGGTGCTAATAGCGAAGTGTTTTTTATTGTTCTTCCCAATACAGAAAGGGTTTTTGTTGACGGCCAGTTGCTTCAACGGGGAGAGGACCAGGATTATGTGATTAATTACAACTCTGCTGAAATTACATTCACACCCCGGCGGATGATAACAAAGGACAGCCGTATACAAGTGGAGTTTGAATATGCAGACAGAAATTTTCTGAATGCCAACTTATTCTTGTCACAGGAGTTTGAAATTAATCAGAAAACAAAAATCCGTATAGGTGCTTTTAATAACAGCGATGCAAAAAATTCGTCTATTAACCAGGTATTAGACACAAAGCAAAAACAATTTCTATCCAATATAGGGGATAGCATTCAGAATGCACTATATCCGGCTGCCGTGCTGGATACATTTGCTGTTGGTAAAATACTGTATGAAAAAATATACGTTGGTCTTGATTCTTTTTACCAGTATTCTACAAACCCAATATTGGCGAAATACAATTTATCTTTTGTAGATGTAAGACCCGGTAATGGTAATTATATTCCTGATTTTAACGGGGCCAATGGAAAAGTGTATCGCTATGTAGCACCTATAGCTGGGGTGAAGCAAGGACAATATGAGCCGGTTCAAATATTAGTAACGCCTAAGAAACAGCAAATAGTAAACCTCGGTATTGATCATGCTTTCAGCAAAACCACCTTGCTGAAAACAGAATTTGCTACCAGCAATAATGATGTAAACACTTTTTCTTCTAAAAACAATGGCGATGACAGGGGCTGGGCAGCTAAGTTTCAGTTAAGCAATGAAAAAATATTGCAGGTTGCTAAAAAGCTGCAGTTAAATACTGCGTTGGATTATGAGTATGTACAAAGTAAGTTTAAACCATTAGAGAGGTTACGAACAGTGGAGTTCTCCAGGGATTGGGGGTTGCCATTTACTTTATTACCTGCCAATGAAAGCATTATCAGAGCTACTGCAGGGCTTAGTGATAAAAGCAATCATTCACTTACTTACGGCTTTATAAATTATAATCGCAGCGATAAGTATAATGGTATCCAAAATACACTACAACACAATGCTGCGTGGAAAGGCTGGCAAATAAACAACCAGTTTGTAATAACAAACTTTAATGCCGCAACAGATAAAGGTACATTCCTCCGGCCGGTTATTGATATTAGTAAAGAGTTAAAACAAATCAATAATTGGCGATTAGGGCTCCGTTATGCGATTGAAAAAAATGAAGTAAGGAATAACAATACTGATACATTAACCCCTGTAGCCTTTTCTTTTGACACCTATTCGGTATATCTGAAATCTGACGAAGGTAAACGGAACAGGTATGGCATTACCTTCTTTACCCGGTCTGATAAATACCCTGTAAGTAAAGAATTTATCCGTGGCGACCGCAGTTTAAACCTTAACCTGCAAACAGAATTGCTGGCAAACCCAAAACGGCAGTTTTATTTAAATACTACTTTCAGGAAATTGAAAGTGTATAATGTTGCTGTGTCAAAACAAAAAGAAGATGAAACCATTCTTGGCCGGGCAGAGTATGTAATGAATGAGTGGAAAGGATTGCTAACCGGTAATGTCTTATACGAAGTAGGTGCAGGCCAGGAACAACGCAGGGATTTTGCTTATCTCGAAGTGCCTGCAGGTACCGGTCAGTATGCATGGATAGATTATAACAACGATGGAGTGCAGCAGTTAAATGAGTTTGAGCTTGCTGCTTTTGTTGACCAGGCAAAATTTATCCGTGTATTTACTCCTACCAATGAATTTATTAAAGCAAACTTCACCACTTTTAATTACAGTCTTAATATCAGCCCCCGTTCTCTTCTTACTTCACCTGATTTGAAAGGGATAAAGAAATTTTTATCCCGCCTTAACTTAGTTACATCGTTGCAGACTAGTAAAAAATCAATCGCCAAAGGAACGTTTGAATTTAATCCATTCAAGTATAATGTAAATGATACAGCATTAGTAACACTTACTACAACTATTCTGAACACTGCTTCATTTAACCGGTACAGCAGTAAATGGGGGATGGATTTGAGTAATCTCCGGAATACAGGAAAGTCATTATTGACGTATGGTTATGAAAGCCGTAAGCTGAATGAATGGCTGATAAAATGGCGATGGAATATCAACAGGGCTTTTTCATTGACCATAAATGGCAAGAAAGGCGAAAACGCATTATACACACCACAGTTTGCCAACAGGAATTACCAGCTTTCTATTTACAGTTTGGAGCCGTTTATGACTTTTATCAAAGGAACTACTTTCCGGATTGTAACCAGTTATAAGTTTGATAGTAAGAAGAACCTTCCATTCTATGGAAATCAGAAATCTTCTTCGCATTCAATTAATATAGAATCAAAATATAATATTCTCCAAAGCAGTTCCATCAACGGCAAGTTTACGTTTAACACAATTGATTACAAAGACCCTGCAAGCGGTAACGTAGCGAATACTACGGTTAGCTATATTATGCTGGATGGATTATTGCCCGGAAAAAATTACCTATGGTCGCTTGGGTTTAGCAAACGGTTACTAAATAACCTGGAGTTAAATTTTCAATATGATGGAAGAAAATCAGGCACTTCAAATACGGTTCATATCGGAAGGGTGGCTATTACGGCGTTGTTTTAAAGCCCCTGTCCCTAAAGGGAACTTAGATATATCAAACATTATCATTATAAACTTTAATAAGGAAAATAGAATTGATTTCGCAAAAAATCAAAATTCTTGAAAGTCCTCGTAGAATCTACAGATGAATAACGAACAAAACGATGAATGGTGTCCTTCGTTACCTCAGGATAAACTTGCAACGAAGATCATCAGGGAGCTACAGTCGGATACAAAAATTATTGCTATAATTTATTATTACGAGGATTATTGTTAAACTAATTTTGAACATTCCTTTCTATAAAGAATTTGTCAAAATAACAAAAGAATAATTGACCTAAGTTCCCTTTAGGGACAGGGTTACACATTAAACCTGAAGTGCATCACATCACCATCCTTCACCACATACTCTTTTCCTTCTATTCGCAGTTTTCCAACTTCACGACAAGCTGCTTCTGATTCGTATTGAATGAAATCGTCATAACCGATTACCTCAGCTTTGATAAACCCTTTTTCAAAATCAGTATGAATAACGCTGGCAGCCTGTGGAGCTTTCCATCCTTCGTGGATTGTCCATGCCCTTACTTCCTGCACACCAGCAGTAAAATAAGTATAGAGATTAAGGAGTTTGTAGGCTGAGTGAATCAATCTGTCAAGGGCAGGCTCTGTCATTTTATATTCTTCCATGAATAATTGCCTGTCGTCCGGGTTCTCCATCTCTGCTATCTGGGCTTCAATGTTATTATTCATGATAATCACTTCCGCTTTTTCATTCTTTACCGACTCTTTTAAGGCATCTGAGTATTTATTGCCGGTGTGCATAGATGGCTCATCTACATTGGCTACATATAACACAGGTTTGTCTGTCAGTAAACAAAGATCAGCAATGGCTATTTTTTCTTCTTTGTCTAAATCTAATGCTCGGATGCTTTTTCCTTCTTCTAAATGTTCTTTACACTTTATAAGAACTTCCAGTTCGGCTTTGTATTTTGGATCAAGCTTTATCTGCTTCTCGGTTTTTGAGATTTTCTTTTCTACGCTGTCAAGATCTTTCAACTGAAGTTCGGTGTCAATGATTTCTTTATCACTTACCGGGTTAATAGCTCCTTCATCCCGCAATATGTTTTCATCTTCAAAACAACGGATTACATGGATGATGGCATCTACTTCACGGATGTTGCCGAGAAATTTATTGCCAAGGCCTTCTCCTTTACTGGCGCCACGAACCAACCCGGCTATATCCACAATTTCAATTTGTGTGGGAACTATTCTGTCAGGAATAACTAATGCTGCCAGTTTATTCAGACGGGGATCCGGCACATCCACCAATCCTATATTCGGATCAATGGTACAAAAGCGATAGTTGCTGGCCTGTGCCTTGGCACTGTTACTTACTGCGTTAAACAGCGTTGATTTTCCTACGTTGGGTAATCCCACAATTCCTGCTTGTAATGCCATGATTAGTTTATTGTTTGTAGTTTATAGTTTCCCCGAAAGGAATGAAAGCCTTTAAAGGGCGGCAAAGATAAGCGAAATCAGTATTTGTGGAGGTTACAAATGCTTTGATGAAAGTGCTTAACTTCAAACAATAAACTATAATTATTTATGGCATTGAGCAGGATATGGACCGCTTTTATCATCATTGCTTTGCTGGTGGCAGCCGGCAGGTTTACTTTTCAACCCGGTCAGCAAAATCTATTTGGCAATCTTGTTACCGGAAAAAATTCTGATACGATTGCTGTAAGATCAGTTGATTCTTCTGCTATTCCTTTTTCTGTACTTAATCAACTCTCATCTCAGAAAGTAGCCGTATGGGGAAAGGAAAAAATTTTCAAAGCAGAAGGCAACACTTACCGGGCATATAAACTTTTGCCGGCTAATGGAATATTTGAAACAACCAAAGATGCTGTCAACTTATGTATCGGCCTTATAGGTATTATGGCGTTATTCATGGGTTTTATGAGCATTGCAGAAAGGGCAGGAGGAATCAGGTTCTTGTCACGGATAATTGGCCCCTTCTTTTCTAAAATATTTCCGGAAGTGCCCAAGAACCATCCTTCCATGGGGCATATGGTCATGAATTTTTCTGCCAATTTAATGGGACTGGATAATGCAGCCACACCATTTGGAATAAAAGCAATGGAAAGTTTGCAGGAAATTAACCCCGATAAAGAAAAAGCATCTAATCCACAGCTGATGTTTTTATGCTTGCATGCTTCCGGTCTTACATTAATTCCCACCATTATTATTGCAGACAGGGTAGCCCTGAAATCAGCTCATCCTACAGATATTTTTATTCCTTGCATGATTGCCACATTTGTAGCTACGATAGCAGCGATGCTGATAGTTTCTTTCAGGCAACGTATCCGGATTTTTCAACCAGTCATTTTATTTTGGATACTTGGAATCTCAACTGTAATCGCTGCTTTAATTTATTATATCAAATCGTTGGATGCACAAGGTTTGCAATTATTTTCAACCAGCCTTAGTAATGGAATTATTTTATTGATTTTTTTATTAATTGTGCTCGGCGGCATTTTTAAAAAGATAAATATTTTTGATGCATTTATCGAAGGGGCGAAGGGTGGGTTTGAAACTGCTGTACGAATTATACCATACCTCGTAGGCCTGTTGGTTGCTATAAGCCTGTTGAGAAACAGCGGTGCTTTTGAATTTGTACTGGATGGTATTAAAAATATTTTTGTTATGCTGAATGGCGATACAAGAATTGTTGACAGCCTGCCAACAGCTTTAATAAAACCCTTAAGTGGGAGTGGGGCAAGAGCTATAATGATTGATACCATGAATGCACACGGCCCCGATTCATTTGCAGGCAATTTGGCTTCGGTATTCCGTGGTTCTTCGGATACTACTTTTTATATTATCGCAGTTTATTTTGGTGCTGTTGGAATAAAGAATACAAGGTATGCCGTGACAACTATGCTGCTGGCAGATATGGCGGGGATTATAACTGCCATAGCGATGGCGTATATTTTCTTTGGGTAAAATATTATACCTGCATAAAAAAACCGCTTCATTGAAAGCGGTTTTTTTATGCTACCAAATTCTATTAATAATTAGCAAATGCAGATAATGCCCTTACCTGTAAGGCATTGGTTAAAGTTGTAGTATAACTGCCCCTAAATACAATTGTATAACTCCTTTTAGCCGTAGGAGTAAGTATTGCTGTAATTGGGGTCAATACATTTCCGGGAATAGATGTAGGAGGGGGGGGGGTAATGTTCATCAAGTTTGTTCCTGAACCTGCGATACGTACATAGAATGTATCCGTTAGCCTGGATGGGTAAGGTATGAAATCTGTTACATCCGTTATCTGGAGGTTCGTAACTACATTTGCATTTCTTCTGACCGAAAATATATCAATGGCTGGAATAGCTGTTTTGGCATGAACAAAATTTGCAAAACGTATTCTTGCACTGGTGTCTGACGGTATAACAATATTGGTAAACACCGTTTTTTGATTTGGCGCAGTAATACTGTCATAAAGGAAAACTGTATAGTTTTTACTAGCTTGCATGTTTTGTGAAAACGAAAGTGGGATTTGAGTGGCAGCACTCAAAGTATCTCTTATCAGGAAAGACCGAACACCACCATTCAAACTAAATCCATAGCCGGAACTTGGAAACAAAGAACCGGAGGTCATTAAGGCCCCTGTTATCGGGTTGCCATCTACATAAATGAAAT
>JBKJIX010000122.1:0-5082 GCA_046598205.1 Chitinophagaceae bacterium | reverse complement strand
CTGTTGGCGGAGTTAATTAAATTTGAGTTGTATTTAAGACCCAGAGGGTCGAAATGTCAGTAGCGAGTTATATAGAATCATGGAATTAAGCTCCATAGGAGCGACATGTTTTACATATCGCTCCTATGGAGCTCTGAGAACTGCCTTTAATGCATATTTCCTACTAATATTTCACCTCCCGAAAAATCGGGACAGGCTCTCCGGGGCTATAAAAAATAACTCCGCCAACAGGTTAGTAATGTATAATAGCTGATTTTAAATCCTGCCAACCGGCGGGATTTTTTTTGCCCCGTCAGCGGTTGCAAATCCTGGCAGCGGCAAAGCTTTTAAGAAAGAAGGAGGAAATGTCATACCGACGAAGGAGTTATTGTTATTGCGACTCAGGTGTATTGTCATTCCGACGAAGGAGGAATCTTGTATTAGCCCAATTTACCTGCCGAAATTTTATGCAGGCAGGCTGCACACTCCTCATCCTTCGGTAACCAGATAGCTATCGGGCTACTCAGCATTTTGAAAGTTTTCTTCCGCCTTTCAAGTATCTTCATTTCAAATTATTGTAATACAAAACGCTATCCCCAAAAAGAAAGTATGAGCCTTTATGAAAAATTGCAGCAAGCAAGAAGTGAGGAGGATGTAAAAGATGCATACATTAAAGCACTGGGTTTAAAAGGTTATTCTAAAAACCTGATTGATATTCAAACTAAAGAAATTTGGTTTGAAGCAAAAGATACTGGTAAGCATTCTACCTATGCCATGTTTACCCAATTAATGCACTATGTACAACAGGCTTTAAACAAAGGAGAAGATGTTCCTCCCTTTTTATGTGTAATAGATACTAAGAAAGCTGCCTTGATGAAAAGTGAGGATGTAATACCCTTCCTTGCTAAAAAGACAATAAAATGGGGCAAATCTGCAAGCAGCTATCCGCAACAGGCACTAGATGCTATTTCTGCACATATCGGTACTCACTTTATTTCTTTCAAAATAGAAACGCATGAAGATGAGTTTATCAGTACCATTAAAAATGCTATTAGAAGCGGCGATATTATCCGCACACAAATTACACCCGACAACTTAAAACAGGTGTTTGACAAATGGGTGGTAATGATTGGCCGGGAAATTAAAGGAGTACAGGAAGAAGATTATGCCCTGTTATTTTTTGCAGACATTATGCATGATGGCACAGTATCTACACATGATAATTTGCCGGCAGAACTAATGCACAAAAACATGGCACCGGTATTTAGCCTGGAAGGAAAAATTTTTGAACTCGGTAACAAAGAAGGCTATCGCCAGTTTTGGACTATTTACCACAAACCACCACAGGCCGAATACCGGAATTATTTATTGGAAAGACGAGACAGTTTAATTCCATTGGATGAAAGAAGTTTTAAAGGTGCATTTTATACACCGTTGGCGGTGGTGGATAAAGCCTATGATAAGCTGGCAGAAACATTGGGCAAAAACTGGCAACGGGAATACATTGTTTGGGATATGTGTTGCGGTGTAGGCAACCTGGAAGTAAAACATAGCAACCCCCGCAATATTTACATGAGCACTTTAGACAGTGCCGATGTGGATGTAATGAAAGCCACCAAAACCTGTGTGGCAGCAACAAGGTTTCAGTATGATTATTTGAATGATGATATAACTGATGACGGCAAAATAGATTATACACTTACTAATAAAATACCAGAAGGTTTACGCAAAACAATTGCTGATGGGAAAAAGATTTTGGTATTGATTAATCCGCCTTATGCGGAGTCAGGAAGCACCCTAGGAAAAGATTCAAAAGATGAAGTTTCAAAAACGAAAATTGCGTCTACTGCAATGACAGGATATGGTAAAGCAAATAAAGAATTATTCACACAGTTCATAGCAAGAATTGCACAAGAAATTCCTTTAGCTACTATTGCTATGTTTAGCACAATGAAATATGTAAATGCTCCTAATTTTGAAAAGTTCAGACAAGTTTGGAGTGCAGAATTTTTAGATGGATTTATTGTACACAGTAAAGCCTTTGATGGGTTGACAGGAAATTTTCCTATAGGATTTTGCATTTGGAAAACAAATCATAATGCCAACAAAAAGAGTATCATTTCCGAAATCACAACCGATGTTATAGATAAGAATTCAAGTCCGATTGGTGAAAAAACATTTTATAATTTACCAAGTGACACATATTTAAATGTTTGGGTAAGAAGACCCAAGGCAAATAAGTTAGATGTAATTCCTTTAAAAAATGCTATCACCCCTGCAACAAGTAAAATAAGAGTATCAACATGGTCTGATAATGCTATTGGGTACTTTTGGTGTAAGGCAAGTGACTTACAAAATGCGGGGCAAACTGTAATCTTTTCTTCACCTTATAGTCAAGGCGATGGATTTTATATTACCGAAGAAAATCTTTGGCAAACCGCATTAATCTATTCTGTTCGTCAAATAGTCCAACATACTTGGATAAACCATAATGACCAATTTTTACAACCTACGGGTGTATTATCTGATGAATTCAAAAGCGATTGTTTAGTATGGATGTTGTTTCATGGGAAGAACTTAACCGCCAGTGCCAACGACCTTGAATGGAATGGCAAAAAATGGTCTATTGTAAATCATTTTATTCCCTACACCGAAGAAGATGTAAATGCACCCGACCGCTTTGAAAGTGATTTTATGGTAAAATATTTGGCCGATAAAAAACTATCTGCCGAAGCTTCATTGGTACTGCAAGAAGGTAAGATATTATGGCAAGCTTATTTTTCACATACCGATGAACGGACAGTAAGAGATGAGTTAAAACTAAACCGTTCCGATGTAGGTTGGTACCAGGTAAGAAAAGCCCTGCAAGCCAGGAATAGCAATAGCGATTTTGCCCCCACTGATTTTAAACCTTTTGAAGAAGCATATAAAGCGTTAACTGAAAAACTGCAACCGCAGGTATATGAGCTGGGCTTTTTAAAAATTTAAACATTCTTCGGCTCTACATTTCTTTCCCAATCTTAAAGGCATTGATAAAACAAAAATTGAATGGGGGTTGCTCTGCATTGCTCACAGTCTGAAGAAATTTGCGGCGTAGAACCTGGAGAAATCCAATTTCCTTTGATGAAACAATAACTGAAATTCTATTGGGAGCTGTAACAGCTAATCCAGACAAAAATGTAAAGTACTCTAAAAATAAAAAGGAGGTCATCCCTTTGGGACAGCCTCTTTTTCGTAATTCTACGAGTTCCGTTTTAGTAGTATTACCTTTTTTTTAAAAATAATTACTTGATAAAAGTATGGGTTAAATAATATTTATCATCTTGCATCCGGTATTTATAGTAAGAAAAAAGAATTATCTTATATCTGCGAAATCCGAAACCCAATGAAACCAATAATTACGGTAAGGCTTAGGCTATTGTTGCTTGTTTCTTACATTATAATTATTACAAATCAATCATCTGCACAAACAGAAACCTTTTCCACTGGCTCGTTTATCATTAACATGGGCGCTACAAACCCTAATACGATTGCCAACGGGCTGAAACCTTATGGCCTGATATACGACTTATTGAAAAATTATAAAACCCCTGTGAAATGGGTTATCGGAGCCGGTAAAGTAAAAGATGGAGTTGACTTTACCTACCTCGGTGTGCCATACAAAGGCGGTACTTTTATTATACCTGCGGAGTTTAGAAATGCCACTGTAAATGGCCGAATTACATTTTGGACAGGGCAGGGAGTCGTTGGTGTAACCACCACATCTCCTTTAACAGTTAATGTTACACAAACATTTATAACAGCACCCCGATGGACGTTAGATGCTGACAATGGTTCCGTAGCCGAGGGTTATTTAATGAATGCAGGCATTACCAATGTCGGGTTCTCTTTAGGCGCCTACAACTGGAAATCAGTACAAACGCTTAATGTGTGCGATGATTTTTTTGTAATGCCGCATGCCGACCCTACCTGGGCCACACATAGTAACTTATTTACCTGGAATCAAACTGCTCTCGGGTCTATATGGGCATCCTGTCATGCTGTAAGTGCTTTGGAAAATTCCATCAATCCAGCCAATACCACACAGCAGATGAATTTTCTTTCTACAAGAACAGCTGTTGTAACCCCAACACCGTGGCCCAATAACAGTTTAAAATTATGGGGTAGTCACTCTAAAGGTTCAGTTCCTTTCACGCATTTGTTATACGATGACCCGATAGCGCAATATTTAGGCACTACAGATTTAGCACATTTAAGTGGGTCTGAACAAATTTATATACCAAAGCAGGCTGGTGATCCAGGTGGTGCTACTCGCTGGAATCCAGGTATTAAAATTATTGCTTATGACCCTACACAAGTAAATGTATCAGCACCAAATTTAGCAGCTGGCAATGTTGCGGCATTAATTGTTTATGGCAGAGGAAAAGATGATCCTAATCGTGGTTATGTAATGTACGAAGCAGGTCACTCTCATAATAAAGGTACTACCTCAGATGTGGCAGTACAAAGAGCTTTTTTCAATTTTAGTTTTTTCCAGGCACAGTTTAAGGTGCCACAATTAACTGTTTCAGGTGTTGTCTCCGGTCAGGTAATTTCAAATAGCGGCGGTACTGTCGCCGTTTCAGTTGTAGCTACTTCACCACTATCAGGCGTTACTTTTACCTACCTGTGGTCTTCAAGTTGTGGTGGTACTTTTGCTTCCCCTACTTCTGCCAGTACAACTTTTAATCCTTCGGCGGCAACGCCAGGTAATTGTGTTCTTACTTGCGAGGTAACAGATAATTGCGGCAGAAGATCGTTTAAGTCTTTTCCGGTTGTAATTACGGTAGGGCCTCAACCTCCTGTTGCCAATACTGATAATGCGTCTGTAAGTGTTACCTGCGGTGCCGGTACCCCTGTTGTGGTTAATGTACTGGCCAACGATACTGACCCAACCGGATTACCTCTTACCTTAACCAATGTAACAGGCGCCGTAAACGGTACAGTTTCTTTTACAGCAGCAGGTAATGTAACATTTACGCCCAATGCTAATTTTACCGGGCCGCTTGCATTAACTTATACAGTTTGTAATACGGCGCCGCTTTGTACTAATGGTACTTTTAA
>JBKJIX010000219.1:0-2332 GCA_046598205.1 Chitinophagaceae bacterium | reverse complement strand
TTCACGAAGAACACAACGTATTGAAAGTAAAGGAATTTTTCTTTGTGAACCCGATAGCTATCGGGTTTGTGTTTTCTTAGTGTTCGTTGTGCTACGTTTACTTTTGAGACAGCCTCATTTTTTTTGTAAAAACTTTATGGAATGTTTTTGCGAAGGTATCTAAGCCAATTAGTAACATAATTGTTCACTGGTGTCGCAAATCCTGAGTTTATCGAAGGGCGGCACCTCTAAAAACCGGCTTATGATATCAAAAAACACCATCAACCGAATTATCATTATCAGCTTTATGGTTTTAATTGGCTTCAGCCTCAGCAAAGCTGTCTATCACAAAAGTTTTATTGGAATAACTATTGCCTTCGTCAGCCTTGGGGCAGCAGTATATTTTCTTTATATTTTAGTGAAAGCAAAAGAAGAAATGTTTGCGTCAGAATCAAGCGGTGAAGCGGAAGAAGCAACTTAGCGTTTTTCAAGTATAGCCATGATTTCTTTCTTCAATTTTTCATGGGATATTTGTTGTTCAACAAAATTCCGGTAGCCCGTTTTATTATTGATAAAAAGGGTGGCCGGAATAGCTCCCGACCATTTAGGGTCAATCTTCGGGCAGAAATAATCGGCATTGGTTTCATCCAGCCAAACTACAGTTGCACTAACCTTTCGTTTTTTCATAAACTTTTCAATAACTTCAGGAAAAGCCTCTTTAAAGTCAAGACTCACCAGTAATAGTTGCAAACTATCATGCTTCTTTACTTCTTCCTGAAAATAAGGTAGTTCTTCAATACATGGCTTGCACCAGGTAGCCCAGATATTTATAATTAGCGGTGTTTTGCTTTCAGCTATAATTTTTTCTACATCAGTAATCTTTACACTTCGTATCTCCTGACTTAAACAAGATAGCATTGCAAAGAATGCACCCATTGAAATAAAAAATTTTTTCATAAAATGATTTAGTCCTCTTCCAGTCCATCCCTTCCATATTTAGGATTGGGAAGACTCCATTGATTATACAATTCATTATACCTGACGTTATCCAAACGCTGCTGGTTGTACTGTCCGGCATTTGTCTTTTGCCGGAAAGCTTCATACAATGTTACTGCACAGGCTACACTTATATTCAGCGATTGAATAATGCCAACCTGCGGAATAATAAAATTGCCATCTGCCAAAGCTCTTATATCATCACTTACTCCGCTATGTTCATTACCAAAAACCAAAGCGATAGGCTGCGTCATATCAATCTCGCATAAACCTATTGCATCGCTGCTTAAGTGAGTAGTCAATATTTTTGAATAACTTTTTCTTAACTCTTCAAAACATTCTTTAGCATTTTCATGCTGATGAATTGTTAACCATTTGGCGGCACTCGATGAACTTTTAGCCCCCCATTTTTTATGCATTGGAATTTTTGTATTGAGAATATAAATATCCTGCAACCCTACTGCATCAGCCGTTCTCATTACGGCAGAAATATTATGCGGGTCAAAAACATTTTCCAGCACAATGGTTATGTCTCCCTGTCTTTTGTTTAGTACAGATGTGAGTCTTTCATGTCTTTCCGGGGTCATTGAGATTGAAGCCTTTAGCTTGCAAACTTCGTTAAATTAAGTATATTTATAGTTCGCTTTTTAAAATTAAACTCAAAAGAAATTGTCGCATGAAATACTCCCCCGTTCAGAACTATGTAAATGGAAAATTTGTAGACGCATCCTCTGAAAGAAAACTGGATGTTATTTCCCCGTTGGATGGCAATTTGTTATCTACAGTTCCCATGTCAAGTGCCAAAGACCTTGATGAAGCCGTGAAAGCAGCCAAAGCAGCGTTTAAAACTTGGAGCAAAACTCCTATCAAAGAAAGAGTGCAGGTTTTCTTTCGCTATAAAACTTTGTTGGAAAGAGACCTGAAACAATTGGCTGAATTGTGCAGTGAAGAAAATGGAAAAACTTATGGTGAATCAGTAGCAGAAATAGAAAAATGTATCGAGTTAACCGAATTTGCTACATCACTCCCGCAATTAGTAACGGGAGAAATTCTTGAAGTAAGCAGAGGAGTAGAATGCAGAACAGAACATGTACCACTAGGAGTTGTTGCATCCATCGTTCCATTTAATTTTCCGGCAATGGTGCCCAACTGGACAATACCCAATGCGATTGCATTAGGGAATTGTATGATTATAAAACCTTCCGAGAAGGTTCCTTTGTGTTGCGGCAAGCTGGCGGAGTTATTAAAAGAAGCAGGTTTACCCGATGGAGTTTTCAATATCGTTCATGGTGATGTGGAAATAGTAGAAGCCATCTGCGACCATCCGGGTATTGAAGCGATCTCCTTTGTTGGTTCT
>JBKJIX010000151.1:0-55250 GCA_046598205.1 Chitinophagaceae bacterium | reverse complement strand
TCAACTGTTGCCACTGTTATCAGTGTAATGGTGATGATTGTGACCCTGTCATTAGCCAATGGCTTCCAGGAAAAAGTGAGCCAGAAAGTTTTCAGCTTTCTGGGGCATATCCGCATTGAAGAGAAGCAACCGGATAAAGCCATCATATCAGAAGAAAGTCCCATCATAAAAAATGATGCCCTGGCAGCAAGTATTAAAGCTGACCCTGCTATTGAAAGCATACATCCTTTTGCCACCAAGTATGCTATCCTCAAAACAAAAGATGAAATAGAAGGAGTTTTACTAAAAGGTCTTGATAGCAGTTACGATTTTAAGCACCTGAAAGATTTCATGAAGCAGGGCAGGCCAATACATTTTAACGACAGCAGCTACAGCCGGGAAATAATGATCTCTGCTTATACTGCAGAGCAACTTCATCTTGCAGTAAATGATAAGATACTGATTTACTTCATCCGGCCTGATGGAAAAATTCGTCCGGATAAATTAACCGTTACAGGTATCTATAAAGTAGGTATTGAAGAATACGATAAAACATTTGCCATCGGCGACATTAAACTCATTCAACGCCTCAACGATTGGCAGCAAGATGAAATAGGCGGCTATGAGATTTTTTTAAAAGACTATAAAACCATTACTGAAAAAGCGGATGAAATATATGCGATGGATAATTTTCCATTGACATGGAATGCTATCAGTGCAAAAAATATTTCTCCCAATATTTTCGACTGGCTGAACATGCAGGATACCACCCGTAATGTATTGATTGGTTTTATGGTAATCGTAGCCATCATTAACCTGATAACCTGTCTTATTATTTTGGTATTAGAAAGAGTGAGGATGGTGGGTGTTCTTAAATCGGTCGGTGCTACTGACTGGACAGTACAAAAAATATTTCTTCGTCATTCAGCCCTTATAACCATTACGGGTATTGTAATAGGAACAGCCCTTGCTCTTGGGCTTCTGTGGTTGCAACAGGCCACTGGTTTTATAAAACTAAAAGAAGAAGCTTATTACCTGAGTACGGCTGCGGTAAAAATAGTTTGGTGGCAGATAGGTCTTATCTGCATTGGAACATTCGTTGTTTGCTTTTTGGTAATGATGATACCTTCAATATTAGTGAGAAAAGTGCAACCGGTGAAGGCGATACAATTTAGGTAGTTATATGTGAAAGAATAATCCCCACCGCCATTGCCACATTCAACGATTCTGCTTTCCCCTTTTTCGGAATAGTAATTTTTATATCCGCCAGGGCTAATAGTTCAGGGTTAATACCTTTTGATTCATTACCGAAAATAATAATCCCCTCTTTTATCTTCTCCATTGTTGTTACATCCTCTCCATCTAAACTGGCTGCATAAATAGTAATACCATTTTGAGAACTGAGCCATTCTTCCAATTCAGTATAATAAACTTTTACCCTTGTAATGCTCCCCATCGTTGATTGCACAACCTTAGGATTGTACCTATCGGCTGAATCAGGACTGCAAACAATTTGTTTGATACCAAACCAGTCTGCAATGCGGATAATAGTGCCGAGATTGCCGGGGTCTTGTACATTATCCAATACTAAAGTGATTTGATCTTTAGCTGTAATCGTTTCGCCTGTTTCATATTGTTGCACAATTGCCACCACTTTATTTGGTGTGGTGAGTTGTGAAATTTTTTCCAATTCTATCTCCGTTATTTCTATTGCAATTATTTTATTGAGTAATTTTTGGTTATCATCCATCCAGTCTTTTAACCCATATACTTCTTTTACGGATGCCGCATCGGCTTCCAACAACTCCTTTACCAATTTTGGCCCTTCGGCAATAAAAAACCCTTCCTGTTCCCGGAATTTTTTCTGGCCTAAAGTTTGGATATATTTGACCTTCTGTTTAACAAGCATTGTTGTTTATTTAATATATGTTACCCGGCCAGCCCCATTTTTATTCCACCCTCCGCAATTTAATTATTGGCGGCGTTTGGCTGTTACTGGCAGCCTCCTGTAGTACTATTGTAAAAAGTTATCCTGCCAATAAGCCGTTTGTTTATAAAACAAATATCAATATAACAGGCAATATAACAAGCGACACCGCTGCTGAGATCGCCTCCGGCCTGAAAGGACAGTTAGACGACAGTATGAAAGCAAGGTCGGTATCAAAGATTTTATGGAGTGTAATGAAAAAGCCCCCGGTGTATGATGTAAACAGTGCAGAGAAATCTGTTACTTATATGAAAGCATTGCTGGGTTCAATGGGATATTTCAAAGACAGCATTACCTACGATACAGCAGTAAGTATTGTAAAAGGGGACCAATACCGCACTACCGTAACCTTTAATGTAAAGCTGGGTAAAGTTGTCCGAATTGATTCATTTAGCTACAACATCAGGCAACGGGAGTTGCAAAGCATAGCCCTCCTGAATCAAAAGGATGCGTTTGTAAAAAAAGGCGACCCGTTTGCCAAAGTACCAATTTCTTCAGAATTGAACAGGTTGGTTGATCTATACCGCAACAACGGCTACCTGCGGTTTGGCCGTGAAGAACTGATTGGCCTTTGGGATACTTTGGATGTTTCGTTGCTCCGCCCCACTTTTGACCCAATTGAACAACTGGAGATTTTACAGAAATTAAAAGAACGAAGAGAAAATCCTACAGCCAATCTTGAAATAAGATTAAAGCCGGGGTTCGACAGTAGCAAACTGACAAAATATTTTACAGGCAATATAACGGTGTATCCGGATTTTGGCCCTGACACTCTCAACTATACCCGTAAAGAAGAAATAGTGGATGGAATAAAAGTGGTTTCGTATGCAGGAATGTTCAAACCAAAAATTTTTCCGGATAATATTTACTTCCGTCGTGGCGACTTATACAACCAGGAAAAATATTTTAAAACCATCAACCGTTTCAATTCACTCGGAGCATGGCGGTTGGTTAGTATTGAACCAGCCCCAAGAAAGAATCAGGACACAGCTGATTTTACTCTTCGGCTTACTCCGGCAAGAAAATATTCTTTTACTGCTAATTTAGAGGGAAGCAGTAACCAAAGTATTGTTTCCGGTAACCTGTTTGGTATTGGTTTGAACGTTGGTTTACAGAACAGGAATTTTGCAAGAGCCGCTAATATTGCGAATACCAATTTCCGGTATGGCATTGAAGTAAGTAGTGATAGCAATTTTGTACAAACCCAGCAATTTTCGGTAAGTCATAATATCTATTTCCCAAGGCTCATTCCCCGGATGAAATGGGTTCCTGAAAGGTTTAAAGAAAATGTAAGGACTAGTTTGTCTTTTAACGCCGGCAACACTGAGCGAAAAGACCTCTTTAACCTTACTACGTTGAATGGTTCGTGGGGTTATGAACTTCAGTCGAAGAATACATTGTTTTCATTACGATTACCAAACATTGAGTTTTCTTCTCTTATTCCCCGCAAAAATCTTGACACCCTTTTTAAGTATAATCCATCTTTAAAAAATATTTTTACAGATGGTCTTATAATATCCACTCTTGCCGGTGTTACCATAACAAATGAAAAAGATAAAGTAAAGAAAATATTCAGGATCAATGCTGAATTATCTGGCTTCCCTGCCTCCCTTATTAAGAAGAATGATTTTCTTGATACAAATCTTTATCGGTTCATCAAAGTGGATGCAGAAATGATAAGGAAAATTAGTTTTAGAAAATCTGCACTGGTGCTACGGCTTTTTACAGGAGTAGGGTATGAATTCAATTCAACGGTAAACCCAATAAAAAGAAATAACCTTCCCTTCTTTAAACAGTATTTTGCAGGTGGGCCTAACAGTATGCGGGCATGGGGATTACGAAAGTTAGGAAGAGGATCAAGTATAAGAACATTTTCGGGTACAGGCAGCACTCCTGAAAGATATGGTGATGTACAACTAGAAGGAAATATCGAATACCGTTTCCCACTTTTTAAACCTTTTGGCTTAAATATAGACGGGGCTCTGTTTAGTGATATCGGCAATTTATGGTTTCTGAAAAAAGAAGCTGACCTTACGACACCGGAAGAAGTTTTTAATTTTAGCCGGTTAGGCAAAGACTTAGCTGTCGGTGTTGGTATTGGGTTCCGTATTGATTTTAATTTCTTTGTAGTACGCCTTGATTATTCATATAAAGCAAAAGATCCAAGTCCTGATCCAATTAAAAATCCGGGAGTGCAAAACAAATGGTTTGGGTACAGTTTACAAAAAGGCGACCAGTTTCAATTAGGTATCAGCTATCCTTTTATTTTATAATGATGGCTTCATTTTTTCCTGAATGTCCTGTGTGGTCTGCGCATCTGTCACCAAAAACTCTCCTATTCTTGTACGGCAAAGGCTGCTGAGATAGGCACCACAACCTAATGCTTCACCATAATCTTTCGCCAAACTGCGGATATAGGTGCCAGTGGTACAAACAACACGAAAATAAATAAGAGGTAATTCGATTTTTACAATTTCAAACTCTTTGATCGTTACTTTTCTTGGCTCTAATATTACTTCTTTACCTTGTCGTGCCAGTTCATACACCCTCTTGCCCCCCACTTTGATGGCGGAATGTGCAGGTGGAATTTGTTCTATCTCTCCAGTAAATCTTAAGGTAGCTGATTTTATTTCTTCTTCTGTTATATGATCAAATGGTTTGAAATTCTGAGGTTCACTTTCCAAATCATACGTTGGCGTAGTAGCACCCAATGTAAACGTTCCGGTGTATTCTTTCTCCTGCGCCATATATTCATTTATCTTCTTGGTGAATTTACCCGTGCAGATGATCAGCAGCCCGGTAGCTAATGGATCTAATGTGCCTGCATGTCCAATCTTTTTGATCTTGATTATGTAGCGAAGTTTTTGGACCACATCAAACGATGTCCATTCAAGAGGTTTGTTGATAAGCAATACCTGTCCTTGTTCAAAATCTTCTTTTGTGTAATTCATTGGCGCAAATGTAAAGCTTGTGGCCGGGTTCTTAAACTCTATCCTAGATAGACATTCTCGTTTTTAATTCGAGGTATTTGTTAATGGTGTTCACCGTCAGGTTCTCCGGTGTTGTAAGTATAGAAGGGATACCGTTTTTATGCAGTTCTTTTACCATCAGCCTTTTTTCGTAAGCAAATTTTTCTGCAATGGTTTTTATATAAATATCTTCCAGCGAATCCGTTTTCCTTTCCAGAAGCGATTTTAATTCTGTATTCTCAAAAAACACAATCAACAGTAAATGGTATTTGGCAATTTTTTTAAGAGCTGTCATTTCCCGTTGCAGACTTTCTACTGATTCAAAATTGGTGAATAGCACCAGCAGGCTTCGGTTAGTAACCTTGTTGCGGATAACAGAGAATAGTTTTTCAAAATCCGATTCTAAGAAATCTGTTTTTTGACGATACAGGCTTTCTAATATCAGGTTCATTTGTGTGGGCTTCTTATCTGCGGGCAAAAAAGTATCCAGGTTTTTTTCAAAAGTGATAATGCCTGCTTTATCCTGCCTTGTTAGTGCCACATTGGATAATACTAATGATGCATTAATAGCATAGTCAAGCAATGTCATTCCATCAAAAGGCATTTTCATTACCCGTCCTTTATTAATAAGGCAATAAATCTGCTGGCTTCTTTCATCGGTGTAATTATTCACCATCAATCCTTCTTTTCTTGCCGTGGCCTTCCAGTTGATAGTACGGAAATCATCACCACGTACATACTCTTTGATTTGCTCAAACTCCATACTATGCCCGATCTTCCTGATTTTTTTTACTCCGGCTTCCTGCAAACGGTTACTTACTGCCAGCAATTGGTATCGTCGCATCTGCATATACGACGGATATACTTTTACAATCTGCCTTGCCAGAAAAATATATCTCCGCTTTATTAAATGCAATGGTCCTTGTGCAAATACATTTATATCATTAAATACATATTCACCTCTCGAAGCTGGCTTTAAGGAATACTCCAACTGGTACTGCTCCTCTCTTACAACAGTTGCCTTTCGTATCCATTTTCTTTCCTGAAATTGGATTGGCAATTCATCCACAATACTTGTACAGATTGGAAAGGCATAATGATTAGTAAGGCTGATAATAATTTTATTTGGGTCTCCGATACTAAATCTTTCAGAAACTATTCTTTTGGCTTCAATACCTTTCTTTTTACTATAGATTAAGATAGCATCTAATACAACGGCAATAGCAAGCAATAATAAAATCAACCCACCCAAACGAAACATGGCCGGTTGAAAATAGCTGATGACAAAAACCGCCGCCGCAGATCCGGCAATGTAATAGACGATGTTATTTAAGTAAAAAGATTTAATCATAAAATTCATTTCTGCCTTCTGCTCTTTTTGGAAACCGGAACTCTGTTCCGGTCATACTAGCCGGAACAGAGTTCCGGCATCCTATCTTGGCACATCCATCCCCTGTATTATCTGTTTGATAACATCATCTTCTGTTATTCCTTCCATTTCTTTGTCCGGTGAAAGGATGATACGATGACGAAGCACCGAAGGCACTACTGCTAAAATATCTTCCGGTGTTACAAAATCTCTTCCTTGCATGGCGGCCATTGCTTTCGATGCATTCATAATGGCCAGTGATGCCCTTGGTGATGCACCGAGATAAATTGATTTATGATTTCTTGTCTGGTGGATGAGTTTGGCGATAAACTGCAACAACTTCTCTTCAATCAACTGCGTTTTTATTTGCTGACGTAACGAAGCCACCTGTTGCGCATCCAGCGCCGGGTTTATCATATCCAATGCCCTGGTATTTCCCATACTATTGAACTGTGTAAGGATACCCAGTTCTTCCACCTCTGTTGGATAAGGAACAATAATTTTAAAAAGAAAACGATCCAACTGTGCTTCGGGTAGGCGATAAGTTCCTTCCTGCTCCACCGGGTTTTGAGTGGCTAATACCATAAAGGGCTGTGCCATTGGATAAGTTTTGCCATCCACGGTGGCTTGTCTTTCTTCCATGATCTCCAGCAGCGCAGATTGTGTTTTTGCCGGTGCCCTGTTGATCTCATCTACCAGCACAATGTTGCTGAATACCGGGCCTTTTTTAAATTCAAAACTTGCTTCTCTTGGATTGAATACCGGTGTACCGAGTACATCAGATGGCATCAGATCGGGAGTAAACTGTATGCGGGAAAAACCGGCATTCACACTTTTGGCTATCAGCTTTGCAGTTAATGTTTTTGCCACACCCGGCACTCCTTCAATTAACACATGCCCATCCGCCAGCAATGCGGCAATGATGAGTTTCACCATTTCATCCTGGCCTACTATAATTTTTTTTATTTCATTGCGAATGGATAACACTGCATTGTTTAATGCGGTAAGATCGGTACGTTGCTGAAAAATTTGTTCTTCCATAATATATTTTTATACAGTTTTGTTATTTGCCCTTCTCCATTTATGGAGAAGGGTTGTGGATGAGGTTATGCTTTTTTATAGAATGATTCCAGCTGTTTATGAAAATCTGTTAATTGCTTATCACTGATTGCCGGTGTATCCTCAACATATTTAATAAAAGAAACAATACCCCGGACTTCATGCTCTTCTGCACCTGATTTATACTGTAGCTTTTTTACAAACTCTTCATCCAGTGTACCGGTCAACAGTTTATATTTATTACGAACATGCTCCAGGAAATAGGCCGACATCTTACGGCTAAGATTTTTGTGGTCACCTTTGTCAAAATACAAACGGCCAATTGTTTTTACAAAGTCCATTGAATCGTTTCTCGGTTTCTTTACCACCGGAATGTAGCGTTGCTTTCTTCTCATCTCCAGTAGCACATATAGCAGCAATGTAAAAATAGCTGTTAGTAAAGCTGCCTTTAATGCAGGATACCGTGACAATACACTGAACCAGCCATTTTTCTTTTCGCTATCCTCATTAAACATTTTTTTGTTGAGGTAATATTCATCCCAAACCACTTTCCTTGTGTCAAGGCCAATTACAGACAATGCCTTTTCGTAGTATTTGATATTTTCATTTTTCAATAAAAAGTAATTAGTGAATGCAAGCGGTGCCAGGTGGATGTAAAGGTTTCCTTTACCTGCTTGCAGGCGGATAAAGTTTGGTCGGCCCCGGTCGTCCTCACCCAACACCCCGGTGGTATTCTCATCAATTTTTGAAAAGTAAGCATCCAGCTTCTTTCCGGGATAGGAATACTTTGTATGTTTTTCAAATGGAGGAGTGTTTAAATAAACACTCAGGCTATCCTCAGCTTTTATTTCTTCATCGGTATAATCTGAACTAAAGTTGCTGGTAACACTGCAATTCATAATATCCGCTGCCCGGAATGAAATTGTTCGGGCACTTACAAACACATCATTTCCTTCTTCAATAAAAGTGATTATCTTTTTCATTTCATCCTCATCTGCATTAAACTTACCGGCGATGATAAGGAGTGCCTGTCCTGTTTCATTATCAGAAAGAGAATCCCAGAAACCTGGCTCTGCCTTATTCGTATAAACAGCAGCCTTTGGAAAAATATGTTCTAATGAATTAAAGGCCACATAAGTGCCGTAAGGTATTTTATCTTTTTTGCGAAGTGTTACCCGTTCGTCAAGTTCTTTCTCCTTGTTATTATTGCCGGTAAAAAGTAATGCTGCAATGGCTGCTGTTAGCAAAAAGGCAAGAATGTATGGCGTATATTTTTTCAACTTTCTATCTCAATTCTTTATCAAACTGGTCAAAATCGTTCCGGATCAATTTATAGGCATCTTCACTAACATTAAACTGCCCGTACCAACTGTACTCATAGTTACGGGTAACCCGGAAGAAGCTATTATAATAATTGGTTGGGTGCAATTCCATTAAATAGTCAAGATTGGTTTTATCCTGTTTGTAGCGGATAATTTTTTTCTCCGACATATCCTTCAGCAACCGCAAAAACATAAGCCGGATAGCAAGCCGGTAATTGCCATGGGCTGCTGCTTTATCAATTTCCTTCTGGTAATTAATAGCAAAGATGTCTTCTGTTATTTCCTCCTCCCCTGCATGGGCTGCTTTCACATTTTTCTTTCTGAATAATCCCACATTGCTGCCACCAAGATAAATTGCCAATCCTGTTGCAAACACAGCCAGGATTACAATCCATAGTAAAGTTTGAAACCATGACCGCTGACCAAGCGGAACATAAGAATTGTGTCTTTCGTTTACAGCCTGTTCGTTATTTCCTTTTTTTCCTTTCTTGCCCTGCTCCTTTTCATAGGCAATCTGCTCTTTGGATTTCTTTTTCTTTATATTGGCATTGGCGTACCAAAAATCTTCATCCTCTTTCATTTTCTTTACGGCATCACCCGGAAGATTGCGTTGCTTTACCATCAAAGTATCCCACCTGTTACTAAAAGGATTTTTTTCAGAAGTGCTTTCTTCCACTTCCGTTTCTTCATCCGGCTGCGCTATTATTGCTGTTGTGTCGGCGACAATTTTTTCTTCGTCCTGTGCATTTGACAAGAAAGAAAAAAACAGCAATCCGGAAACCAGTATTGTTTTGCGGCAAAGGGATCCGAACATATTTTTTTTAAATGTCATCAGCACTTATACTTCCTCCTCGTTTAACTGTAGTAATAATTTTTTTCCCAGCCTGATAGGGTAGATAATAAAATACCAGACAACAAATAACACCGATAAAACAAAAATGAGAGTGGTAAGAATGGAAATATCGTTGTACAACCGGGTAATAAATCCTTCAAAAAAAGCAGCTAATGCAAATACCGGCAATAAACCAATCATTATTTTCACCCCGTCTTTAGCTCCTTGCTTAAAAGCATCAATCCTCCTTGCTGTTCCCGGAAATAAAAAACTTTTTCCTAATACTAATCCCGCAGCACTTGCCAGTATAATACCTGTTATTTCCAGTGTGCCATGCACAAACACCACTAACCAAAAATCAACTCCAAAACCTCTTGCTGTAAAAAACTGGTCGAAAGTGCCAAGCATCACTGCATTTTGAATTGACAAATAAAGACTTGGTACGCCACAAAAAATTCCTGATACGAACATCAGAAATGAAACCCTGATATTATGTATCATCAGGCTGATCCAGCTTAAAAATGCATTACCATGCTCGTATATACCAAACGGGTTGCCTTTGGCAATATTTTCCTGGGTGTGGTCAACATAACCATCTCCGAAAATACTCCTGGCAACACCTTCATCTTTTGCCGAAGTAAAAAAACCGATTATGAAGAAGATAAGGAAGAATATAAAAGCAAATAAAACAACCTTGTGATGTTTCCTGATAGTAAGTGGTAAATCATATTTCCAGAAAGTTATCAGCCGGTTCGATTCCTCTTTTCTGTTTTTATAAATATCAAGGTATATTTTTGATGCTTGGGAATTAATATACCCTGTTACTTTACCCGAGGGATAAAAAGTTTTAGCATAGGCCAGGTCATCTACCAACTGCGTAAAATCCGCCGCCATTTCATCCGGATCATCTGACGGCTGCTGCTGGTTCTTTAGCCAGCGGTCTTTATTTTTTTTAATGAATAGGGCTTCTCTCAAGATTGCTTCTTTGGGTTGTAAAATACTTCTTTTTGCAACAGGGGAAAGCAGCAATGCGAAAATTAATTAGGTAAAAAAATCCTAATTTGAACCCTTAAACAAGATTCCGGGCAATGGCGGTAATAAAAGTCCCTACTAATTTTAATATTGACGTAGAATTTGAGATCCCTGAGTTTTACAGACGACTGATTTCTCTCCTTATTGATGTGGTGATTGAATACTTCTATCTGCGGATAGCCGGAGAAATCTATAGCACCATTCAAAGTAACAGCGGTTGGGACACAGACACCCGGTATAATCTACAAGCCGTTGGCCTGTTATTACTATTGCCTGTGCTGCTTTATCATATAATAATGGAAATAACCATGAATGGCCAGAGCATCGGTAAAAAGGTCATGGGCATTCGTGTGGTAAATGAAATTGGTGGCCGGCCAAGCATCAGCCAGTTTCTTATCCGCTGGCTGCTCCGGGTTTCAGACCTGTGGATTGCTCTGCTACTTTTTATGATTATCAATAATCCTGACCTGGGTCGTAATATGGAAACGACTTTTGTGATTTTGGCAGCACTTGGTTTCCTGATTACTGATATTGTATTAGTAGTTTCTTCCAAGAAAGGGCAACGCATCGGCGATATATTAGCCAAAACAATTCTTATCCGCATCAATACCAAAAGCAACATTGAAGACACGGTATTTATTGATGTGGCTGATAGTTATGTTCCATCCTTCCCTCAAATAATGCAGTTGAGTGATAAAGACATTAATGCTATTAAAAGCATTTTAGAAACGGCCCGGAAAAAAGGTGATTTTAATATGGCCGAGGCTGCTTGTCACAAAATAAAATCACACCTTAAGATTGAGTCCAACATGCCGCCGTTTGATTTTTTAGATGTGCTGCTGAAAGATTATAATTATTTGTCCACCAAATAAAAGTCCCGCACAAAGGCGGGACGAGTTAGTTATTGAAACTTTTGTATAATTTATTAAAAAAATTGTACCCGGTTACATAGCCCCCATAATTCCGATAAGCATCAACAAAAGAAAAAGAATCACCAAAATAGCCCAAAAGGCAAAGAAATTTCTTGCATTGGCAAACCCACCATTCAGCAATTCCATATTATTGGTTTTAAGTCCTGCGTTTATTTTATTTCCTGCATTTAAAGCAAACATTCCACTTAAGCCGCAAAGCAAGCCAAGCACAACATACATTACCAATCCCATGTTTCCAAGGGAGCCGGCACTGATGCCACTTCTTTGGGAGCTATAGCTGTCGAAACCGCTGATGCTCCCTGCCTTTTGCTGAAATATGATTCCGCCAATAATACAAAGAATAGCAATGATGATACTAACGACACCAAGCACTTTGGCCCATGTAGCCACACTGCGAAGTGTGTAGCTATTTTGCGCATCGAGGTTGAGAGAAAAAAGGGAAGAGTTTTGATTTTGTTCCATAACAGTTGTTTTAGTTGGTATAAATTTAATGCCTTTGTACAGCGTTGCCAACTTTATTAAAAGTAGGCAACCTATGGTAACCGATTAATAAGCTCTTGCAAACAATACCCGTTGTGTTGATGGCTTGCCAGTCAAAATACATTTTCCTTCTTCCTGTACATTATTAAGTGGAATGCAGCGGATGGTCGCTTTTGTTTTTTCTTTAATCGTTTCCTCTGTTTCAGGTGTACCGTCCCAGTGTGCTGCAATAAAACCGCCCTTTTCATCCAGCAGTTTCTCAAACTCTTCCCAGCTATCAGCAGGTGTTATGTGTTCGTCACGGAATGTTTTTGCTTTGTTGAACATATTTCGCTGAATCTCCAGCAATAATCCGTCAACATATTGTGCAATGCCATCCAGACCCACTATCATTTTTTCTTTTGTATCCCGGCGGGCCACTTCCACTACATTTTTCTCCAAATCTCTTGCCCCGAGTGCCAACCGAACCGGTACACCTTTCATTTCGTATTCTGCAAACTTCCAGCCCGGCCTGTTGCTATCATTATCATCATACTTTACCCTTACACCAAGATTTTTCAGGTTCGCCATTATCTCCTTTGCCTTTTCATCAATCACTGCTTTTTGTTCATCACCTTTGTAAATGGGAACTATAACCACCTGCAACGGGGCAATCTTTGGTGGCAAAATTAATCCCTGGTCATCGCTGTGTGCCATTACCAATGCACCTACCAATCTTGTACTTACTCCCCAACTGGTAGCCCATACATGTTCTAATTGGTTTTCTTTATTGGAAAATTTTACATCAAATGCTTTGGCGAAATTCTGCCCAAGGAAATGTGATGTTCCTGCCTGCAATGCTTTTCCATCCTGCATCAGTGCTTCAATGCAATAGGTATCTACTGCTCCGGCAAACCTTTCATTAGCTGTCTTAACCCCACGAACCACCGGCACCGCCATAAACTCTTCAGCAAAAGTGGCATACACTTCCAGCATCTTTTCTGTTTCTTCTATTGCCTCCTGAGCGGTAGCATGGGCCGTATGCCCTTCCTGCCATAGAAATTCAGTAGTCCTTAAAAATAGTCTTGTCCTCATTTCCCAACGCACCACATTGGCCCATTGATTTATCAGTAATGGTAAATCACGGTAAGATTTTATCCAGTCCCTGTATGTATTCCAGATAATGGTTTCGCTGGTTGGGCGAATAATCAGTTCTTCTTCCAGTTTTGCATCGGGGTCAACAATTATACCGCCGCCATTCGGGTCGTTTTTTAACCGGTAATGCGTTACTACTGCACATTCTTTTGCAAAGCCTTCCACATGGGCTGCTTCTTTACTTAAAAAACTTTTGGGAATGAACAACGGGAAGTAAGCATTTACATGCCCGGTATCTTTGAACATCTTGTCTAATGCATCCCGCATATTCTCCCACAGGGCAAAGCCATACGGTTTAATGACCATGCAGCCTTTTACGGCTGAATAATCTGCCAATTCTCCTTTTAATACCAGGTCGTTGTACCATTTCGAATAATCTGTTGCTCTTGCTGTAATCTCCTTACTCATGTTGCTGGTTGCTGGTTGTTTGTTGCTTGTTACTGGTTGTTTGTTACTGGTTGCTTAAAGGACTAAGATTCATTACAGAAAACAACAAGTCATTTTCGCCAATCAGTATTGTCAACTCCTTTTATAAATAAATTTATTTTCTTCCCTAATATTTCCAATTTGGCGTGAAGATAATTATAGAGAACTTCATCTTGTAAAGATTTCGTTTTATACAGATTTTCCAGATGGTCGGTAGTTTCATCATTAGAGCCGAGTGCATACACCAAAAATTTAATAAACTCCGCTTTGTATCTTTTCCTTCCATAACCTTCCACAATAGTGCTTTTTACTGATTTGGACGACCGCCTAATTTGTGAGCCTTCTTCATACATTTCAAACTTAGGCAGTTTAGAAAGGGTCATGTCGTGAATTTCAACAACCAGCTCATCTGCCAACTTCCATATATCCAGATTTTTATAACTCATAATCTCACCATTTTAGGCTTGCAGATTAATGAACGATTCTATCAACATCAACAACCATGACCAGCGACCAGCAGATCAACGACTTCTGCTCTCTGAAAAACCAGTAACCAGAACCTAGCAACGAGTAACCTTTAGATTTAATTTAACAGGCCTCCGTGCAATATTTCACCAAATGGCTGAATCTTTGTTGCATAAAACGCAAACGATTGTGTTACGTTTAAAGTCGCACAAAAGTAGTAACTTCATTTTTAACCCGAATAAACCATTTGCCATGAACACAAAAATTTTACTCCTGGCAGTAACTGTAGCCGTTTTAAGCAGTTGTACCACTTCTTACAAAACCGGTCAAACACCCGATGATGTTTATTATTCTCCGACTCGTCCGCAGGGCGAAGAATATGTACAAAGAGATAAAAAAGATGACGACCGCAGATACCGTGATACCGAGGATGATTATTATGAGGATCAATACCTGCGGATGAAAGTAAGAAATCGCTACCGCTGGTCTGATATTGACGATCCTTACAATAGCCGGTATAACTACAGCATTTATAATTATGGTGGCTTCAACAATCCGTGGACACCGGCCACCTACTGGAACAATAATTACAATCCCTATTACCACGGTACTGTAATCATTAGTTCGCAAACTCCAACAAGATATTCCGGGCCAAGAACATTTAATCTTAACTCTTATAATAACACCGCATTAACCAACGGAAGTTATACCAATCCAAAAGCCACAGGTCCGGGCAGTGGATCATCCAATACTAACAATACCTACAATACTCCAAGGAGCAGTAGTTCCAACAACGGCAGTAATTCGGGTAATATTCTGAGGAGTATATTCAACAGTAATAGTAGCGACAATAACTCATCGGGCAGTAATGGCTCTAATAATAATAATTCTACCAGCACCCCCAGCAGCAGTTCCAGTTCATCATCATCTGGAAGCAGCGGCAGCAGTGCACCTGTAAGAAGATTTTAAATGACTTCAAATAGCCTTTCCCACCGGAAAGGCTATTTATTTATTTTAAACAGCGTTCAAGTTTCTGAACATATTATTCATTGCCTTTAATTCATAACACCATGAGAAAGATATTTTTCATATTTACCTGTATTGTATCATCCTCTCCCCTGTTTGCCCAGGAACCGGCTGATGCACTCCGTTATTCCTGGATCACTTCCAGCGGTACTGCACGGCAACAAGCTGTTGGCGGTGCAATGACATCATTGGGTGGAGATATTTCGGCTGCTTATGTAAACCCGGCGGGGCTTGGTTTTTATAAAACCGGCGACTTTGTGCTGACACCCGGTTATAATTTCCTCAACAATAATTCTACTTACTATGGCCGTAGCGAAAAGGATAAGAAAAATGGTTTTTCCTTCGGCACATCTGGTGTGGTACTCGGCACCGGAACGGAAAAAAACAGAAAAGGAAAGTCATCGGGTATGGCCGTTGCTCTTGCTATAAACCGAACAGCCAATTTTGGCAGCAACATATTGTACCGTGGTGCCAACAACCAAAGTTCTTATTCACAAAAATTCCTTGAAGAAATAAAAAAAAATAATGAAAGAGATGCGAACAAAGTGGCCAACAACTATCCTTTTGGCACCAGCCTCGCCTTTAATGCCTATTGGATAGATACCGTTGCCGGTGGTACATCAGGCAATTTCCAGTTTAAGACCAGGGCTCCAATAGCTACAGGCTTATTACAGGAGAATACAGTTGCCAGCAGGGGCGGCATTACTGAATTGGCTTTAGCGTTTGCCGGTAACAGTAAAGACAAATTTTATTTTGGAGGAACAATCGGTGTCCCCTTTCTTCATTATGAAAAGCAAGCCACTTTTACCGAAGCAGATGCCACTTCCAATGCTACCAACAAATTTGATTTTGCTTCTATCACCGAAAACCTGACAACCAGTGGTGCCGGTGTGAATTTGAAAATGGGATTTATTTTCAAACCAGTGGAATATGTTCGTCTGGGTTTAGCCATCCATACCCCTACGTTTTATATGATGACGGACAGGTACAACGCATCAGTAACTGCCAACACAGAAAGCTATAAAGGAATGCTTACTCAAGAGTCTGGTTTATTTACCAACGGTACCGATGCGGAATTCAGATACCGGATGTTTACCCCTTACCGCATTATGGCGAGTGCCTCTTATGTGCTGCGGGAAATTGAAGATGTAAGGAAACAAAAAGGCTTTTTAACTGCCGATATTGAATATGTAAATTATGCAGCCTCTTCTTTTACTACCGACCCTGTAGGTGACGAAAGCCAGTCTACAAAAAACTACCTGAAATCATTGAACAGTGCGATTGATAAAGCTTATAAAGGAGCATTGAATTTTAAAGCCGGTGGCGAATTGAAATTTACAACCATCATGGCGAGGCTTGGAGCAGCTTACTATGGCAATCCATATAAAGATTTGGGACATGCTGAAAAAGGAAGCCGTTTCTCTGTAAGCGGTGGATTAGGCTACCGGAACAAAGGCATGTTCATTGACCTTACCTATGTACACACAATGGGCAAAGATGTTCATTTTGCATATCGCTTACAAAATTCAGCTTTTGCTGGTGCCGCTATTAAACAAACAGGCGGCAATGCATTGCTGACAGTTGGTTTTAAAATTTAGTTGTAACCAAAGCTAACTACTCATGAAAGACATCAGCAATGATGTCTTTTCTTTTTTAGTACCTACATCAAAGAGAAAAATAAAATCGTTGCGGATTCATTCTTTTATTGTGCTGAGTGTAACTAATTCAGGCAACATTTTTTGGTGAATTGTAATGCCCTACATGCAGAACCATCAGGTAAAACAATCATGATGTAGTAATTTTTGGTAGCTTTTTTGGTAGCTGTTATCAAATACTCCGCTTAAGAAGAGGCAATAAAAAAGCCCAAATCTTTGATTTATAAGATTTAGGCTTAGTACGGAGACTGGGGTATCACCTAAATGGGCTGAAATGCAGTGTAGGAAAGGGTTTCCATGCCAGAGGGTTCATGGTGATTTTTTGAAGTTGTTACCTTCTTTGTTACCTCTGGAAATGGAAAGAAAGGAAAGATTAGGGAGGTCTATAAAGCAGAAAAGCCCATAAAACAATTGTTTTACAAGCTTTTTCGTTACATGGTACGGGAGAGCAGACTTGAACTGCCGACCTTCGGGTTATGAATCCGATGCTCTAACCAGCTGAGCTACCCCCGCAAATTGTTTTATCCGCCCTAGTTCCTACTGTTGGCGGGCGGCAAAAATAATGGTTTTAAGCCTATTTTTTGCACAAAAAAAGCCCCGATTATTCATCGGGGCAACGTCCGAAACCGTCCAATTGAAAATTAGTTCTTCGCCACATCAAACTTTTTGAAGATTGAACGTACACTATTCTGGATTTCCTTAGTTGTCAGGTTTTTACTGTTTACTTCATCAGTGGTCCAGCCCTGCCATACTGTTTTATCCGTTTTTGTATCAATCATGGAAATGGTAACAGTACCTTCCCTGATTGGCCTTTCATCTCTTTCATATCCTGCAAACTGTGAAGGATAGTAAAGAGTAGAGTAACGGCGGGTGTAAGGATTAAACACTACCCGTGAAGTAGGCCTGGTGTAAACCGGGTTAGTACTTTCGATAGTTCCTCTTTCCACCAACACATCATAACCAAGCAAAACATCCGGCCTGTTCTTTACTTCTTTCCAGCCTGACTTTTCCAGTTCTTTATTTACTGCATCCCGGATTCGTTGTTCGGTAAAATCATTGCTTCTGTTAACATCGCTTTTACCTTCTCCGTCTTTATCTATCCATTTAAAAGACTTGTAACGGGCAAAATCTGCATTGTCGTCTTTTTCGATGTGTGCTGTGGTACCACAACTCGCAAGCAAGACGACGAAAATTGAAAAGACACTCCACAGTTTCAGTTTTTGTTTCATATTGTTCTCCTTTTTTTTTACTTGTTTAAGTATTACTTTCTCAAAGCAAAGGAGGTTCAGGTATTACAGCTATAATAACGGAAAAAATGGTGCCGGGATTATTAAAGAGATGTGAAAGTGTTGTTATCCGTGTCTTGTATTTGTCAGAATCAGGCCAAACCAACTTCGTAGTGTTGCTCAGGAATCTCTACATCAGCAAATCCTTTTTTCAGCAGTCGTTGTTTAAAATCCTGTTGTACTTCATATTCACCATGAACGAGAAATAATTTTCTCACTTGTTTCTTATCCTGGCAGGCCAGCCATTGAGAAAGATCTTCATAATCGCCATGGGCACTCATACTGCGGATGGCTCCTATTTCAGCATTTACTTCATGCTTCACTCCATAGATGCCCACTTCTTTTTCCCCCGCCAATAAGCGGCCACCAAGAGAACGGGGTTCGCAATAACCAGTTAATAGAATAGTATTCCTGCTGTTCTCAATATTATTACTAATGTGATGCTTTACCCTTCCCGCATCAGCCATGCCGCTGGCAGAAATAATAACCATCGGGCCATTTTGAAAATTAAGTTGCTTGGATTGATCTACTGTTTGCACATACCGAAGACCGGTGAAAGCAAACGGATCATTATCTGACTGCATCAGCTTCTGAATAGTCTTATTGAAATACTGCGGGTATTTTTTAACAATCATAGTAGCTTCAATGCTCAACGGACTATCCACATAATAATCAAGATTGGGTAACCGATTTTCCACTTCCAATTGGTTCAACGCAAATAATAACTCTTGTGTGCGGCCCACACTAAAGGCGGGCATAATGAGTTTTCCTTTTTTTTGCAGGCAGGCTTTTTCTATCCAGCGCAGCAGCATATCCGGCGTAGTCACATTATTATCATGCAGGCTGTTGCCATAAGTTGATTCTAATAAAATATAATCTGCCTGTGGAAATGTTTCCGGCGATTTCAATATGGCATCCCGGTATCGGCCTACATCAGCACTGAAAGTAATCCGGGTTTCTTTTCCATCTTCTTTCACCTTTAGATGCACACAGGTGCTGCCGATGATATGACCGGCATCGGTGTACATGGCCTGCACTCCGTCAATCACATCAAACCATTGACTGTAATTTCTTTCCTCCAGGTGTTCAACCGCTTTCTTTGCATCTTCAATAGTATATAATGGCCGCAGGTATGGCAAGCCTTCGGCAGCACGGCGTTTGTTCTTGTATTTTATATCATCTTCCTGTATTTCTGCTGAATCTTTTAATAATACCGTGGTCAAATCTTTAGTGGCGGGAGTGCAAAATATTTTTCCGGCAAAGCCTTCTGAAGTTAAACGGGGTATTAGTCCACTATGGTCAATATGTGCATGAGAAAGAACCATGGCATCCACTTCTTTTGAGTCAAATCCAAAATTCCTGTTCAATGTATCAGTCTCCAAGCCCAATCCCTGGAACATACCACAGTCCAATAAAACTTTTTTACCATTCTTTAATGTCAGTAAATGTTTAGAACCGGTAACTGTTCTGGCTGCGCCGTGAAATGCTATTTTCATTATATTGATTTTACTTTAAAGGACCATGTAATATAGAACTCTGCAATCAGCTCTCCGTCTTTATTCGTTCCTGTTGATTTTGCTTTTACACTTCTTGCTTCGCCGGTAGCTATTGTTTCATCTACCATTCTTTGTATTAATTCCCCGTCTTCACAAATAAAACTGGTACGGCCAACAGCTTTTTTAAAATAATTAGCTTCCAATCCTACCACAAGCATTGACACTGCGGGTTTACGTTTGTGCAGTTGCATCAGCCCCAACACACCAGTACTCATTTCTGCCGCCATTGCCAGGCAGGCAAAATAAGTGGACTTAAAAGGATTTTGCGAAAACCATTTATAAGGAACCGTGACACGGGAATGTGCAGCATCTATATCCCTGAGACGGACACCGCAAAAAAAAGCACTGGGCAATTTGAAAAACAGAAACATCCTGAATTTTACAGGATGTTTCATCAGTTTAATAAAGTCAGGTGCGTTTGGATTCATTTATTACTATTTCTATTTTCAGGATCAACTACTTCTTTATGTGTCAGACACTCTGCGAGATGTAAGACACACACCTATTGTTTATCAATCGCCACCACACAAGCTACTGCTTTATTGCTATTGGCATCTACTTTAAAATAAATTCTTCCATCGCTGGTATTCGTAAAACGGGAAGAACTGATCAATATACTTTGTAATGCTTCATTTACTTTTCCGAGGTAGTCGGGACGGCTGCTGCGGCTGATGGCCTGGTTAAATGCAGTATAATCCAACTCATCTTTACTCACTACAATAGCAATAAAATCCTTGTTACCCAAACTGTCGGCTTCCATTGATTGTGCTTTGGGGAATAAGCGATACCCGGTGATGCCGCAGTAAGGTGAATGTTTGGAAACAGTTTCTCCCTGTTTCAGATAAGGGAATAATACAAAACTGGTATTATTGGTTTCCATACCAAAAACATAGATGTAACATTCTGTTTTATTCTCAATTGACATTTTGAAACGGGTACCTTTCCGGATAGGTGCAGTGGTCTGAAACATATTTCCGGCTGTTACACGAAGTGGAATATTTTTTCCTCCGTCATTATTCACCAATCCAATATTGCATTCCAATGGTATGTTCGCCACCTCCGTTCTTTTTGGTAACGGGTCAATACCATAAGCTTCCCGCACATATTTATTGAAATCGCCGTAGCGAACCCAGCCAATACCATTTTTTCCCCACTCAGGTCCCCAGCTATTCATTATCTGGAAGGCTCCGCCAAATTTTCTGTCATCATATCCAATTACACTCATGGCATGGCCTCCCATTCCCATTTGCGATTCATCCATGCCCTGCGGTTGCCAAAGCTCCTTTCCTTTCATGTCTTGCATAAAGCTTTGCCCCACCATCATACCAATAGCTACCGGTGCATTTTTTGACAGGTGTTCTTTTATTCCTCTTACACTTATTTCATTTACATTATCGCCATTGGTAATTCTGGTAAATCCATGAATCACATTCTGCCTTCCTTTCTGCACATCAGAAGAACTTGGTTCTCTGTCACAATCCTGATCGTTATACGGATATTGACTCAAGGCTACACCACCATTGGCCCGCATAGCCTCCATAGCTCTTTGCAAATAAGAACCCTGGCAACCTTCCAACTTTATCTGGTTGTATAAATAAGAAGGGCTAAACTTGATTTGATTGGGGTCGGCACCTGTTGCAGCAGCCGTCAATATAGTTTGAGAAGCGTAGGCACAACTCCACGCCACACAACTGCCTTGTTGCCCCTGGTTACTTCTATCGGGTGCATACTTTAATAATGATACTGCTTCGGGCAAAGGATTTTTCCCGGCATTATCTTCCAATCCTTCGTAAACAGATGCTTTATTAAATTCATTTTTATCAAAACTGTATCCACTGTTCGAAAACTTTTTTACAACATCTGCCACATTACAATTACCACTTCTGAAAAGAAAAAAAGCACCGGCAGCTATTATCAGAAGCAAGAAAATTCCTTTCCCTTTAAACAAACCCAGCAACATAGGCAGTAAAGACATCAAACCGCCACCACCACCCGGCAGGTTTGGGCCACGGCCACCACCACCGCCTTCATCGTCTTGTTGGTTAGGATCCACCGGGTCGTCAGTCATTCTTATTGGCATAACAAAAAATTTTAGTTTTAAAAGCTTATTAAAAATAGGAAGTTCAGATGAATTTAGAACGGCAATAGTGGCACGTTATAACAATTATTTTTCCCCGTTCTGCAACGATTGTGGCGAAGTTTCGTCAAATTTGGTAATTATGTTATTGCTTTCTCCTGCAATGGTGCTAATCAATCACAGTTATCAACTTAATTATTATGAAAAGAATTACAGTCTCTCTTTTTTCCCTTTTTACTGTCTCTACAATTGCCTTTACCCAAAAAGTGACGGGTAAATTAAAATTTGAACAAGGACAAACACTGGAAGTAAGCATGAAATTGAAAACCACCATTGCCCAGCAGGCTATGGGTCAGGCAATTGATTTTAAGGTGGATGCCACCGGCAACCATTCTTATAAAGTAACCAATACTACAGACGATAATACCACCCTCAACCATAAGGTACAGCATATCACTTTTTCCTTCGATGGTATGGGGCAAAAAAGAAATTTTGATTCTAACGTGGAAAAAGACATGAACGGCACGTTTGGCAAACCGATAAAGGATATACTGGATAAAAAATACGATATAATTATTGACCCAGCCGGAAAAGTGATGATGGCAATGCCTGAAAAAGTGGTGCTTTCTGAAATGGACAGCAGGATGGCAATCATCACCACTATGCTGAAAGATGTGCTTGACCTGGTGCAGCCACCACAAAAAGGCAAGCCCAGTTTCTTTAAAGTATTGCCCGACGGTGAAGGGGGAAAAGGTGATACCTGGACAACCTCTTACCAGGCAAGCGGTGGAAAAGTAGAAGCCGGTTACACTATTGCAGATATAAATGATTCCACTATTGTGGTTGATTTTGCTGAAAATTCTTCTACTATAAGCAAAGCTGAAATGATGGGTAGTGAAACGACCACCAAAATGAATAATAAATCAACCGGGAAAATTATTCTTGACCGTGCTACGGGCATTATGCGGGAAAAAACGATTAATACAGAATCAAACGGAAATACAGAATCTTCTTTTGGTACAATGCCGGTTACTTCAAAAACTACAACGGTTATTACTGTGAAGCCGGTTATGTAAAATCAAGAATCAGTTTATTCAACCTGGTTTTTTAACAGGTCACTCATCTCATCTCTTTTACGGATAAGTTTTGCTGTACCGTTTTTTATCAGCACTTCCGCAGGTTTGAATCTTGAATTATAGTTAGAAGCCATTTCAAAACCATAAGCACCGGCGTTATAAAAAGCAAGGCAGTCTCCTTCCTTTATTTCATTTATTTTCCGGTCGGCCGCAAACGTATCTGTTTCGCAGATATTTCCGGTTACGGTATAGGTTTTTTGCTCTCCATTAGGATTGGAGATGTTTTCGATGTGATGATAGGCATCATACATCATGGGTCTTATCAAATGATTAAGGCCACTGTCAACAGCCGCAAATACAATTGAACCTGTATCTTTCAATACCGTTACCTGCGCCAGCATATAACCACACTGGCTTACTAAAAATTTTCCTGGCTCAAACCATAACTGAAATTTTTTACCGCCTGCCACCGGGTGATTATGAAACGTTTCTTTTATTTTTTGTGCCAACAAGATTACATCTGTTTCTTTTTCTCCGGGTTTATATGGCACTTTAAAACCACCACCTAAGTCAATTACTTCCAATTCGGGAAAATGCGGAATCATTTCAAACAGCACTTCCATCCCATTTACAAAAACATCTGCATCTTTTATATCACTGCCCGTATGAATGTGCAGGGTACGTATAAATAAATCCGTGGACTTTACTACTTCTTTAATCTCATCCAACTGGCTAACTGGAATTCCAAATTTGCTACCATCATGCCCGGTAGAAATTTTAAGGTTGCCGCCCGCCATTATGTTGGGCCGTATTCTTATTCCCACCGGATAGCTGTGTCCATATTTTTTGCCAAACTTTTCTAAGTTGGAAAGGCTGTCAATATTAATATGCACCCCGGCTGCAACAGCTTCTTCTATCTCACCAAAAGCAATGCCATTGGAAGTATAAAGAATCCGCTGTGGTGCTACACCTGCATGTAAAGCAAGTTTTACCTCATTGATAGAACTGCAATCTACATTACAACCAATTTCTTTTATATACCTGAGAATATTGATATTAGTGAGTGCCTTGCTGGCATAAAAAAATTTTGTATCGAGGATAGAAAATGTAGTTGTCAATTTTTGATACTGCTCTTTTATTTTTTCTGCATGATAAACATACAGGGGGGTGCCAAATTCGTTGGCGGCTTCCAGTAATTGTTCGTTGGATAATTGTTCCGGCATATCTGCGAAGTTAGGGTGACACGGTTTAAAACCGTGACACCCTAATACAAATGCCACCCCGAATGGAATGGCACAACAATTATAAAAATCAATTCAATTATTTAACTCTCTTCTCCCCCACCCTGTTCCTGATTCACAATCAATTCTCCGCCATCTGTTACTAATAAAGCTTCTGATTCTTCGCTACTGTCGGTCTTTTCTTCACCACCCAGCACTGTATCTTTCATACTGGTGGGCTCTACTAATTGCTCCGCCAGCACTTCTTTTATTTTTGGTAACTCGTCAGCCGAATTAATGCCGAAATAATCCATAAAGTTTTTGGAAGTGGAATAAAGCAATGGCTGACCAACCGCCTTTTCATTTCTTCCGCTGATGATGATTAATTCTTTCTCCAATAATTTCTGCACGGCATAATCTGAACTCACTCCACGGATAGATTCAATCTCGCCTTTTGTTACTGGTTGCTTATATGCAATTATAGACAGCGTTTCCAAAGAAGCGGCAGATAACCGTTTCAGGAATTTTTCGCCGTTCAGTTGGGCCACCGTTTTATGATAAGCTGGTCTTGTCAGGAACTGCCAGCCGCCACCACTTTGTTTTACTTCAAAAGGATAAAAGTCGGCACTGTATTTCTCCGTAATTCCTTCGAGAGAAGCTTCCACCTGGTCAAGGGAGATTTTATCATCCATAAAACCGAGGGCATTGTTAACCAATTCAGTAATTTCCAACGTAGTCAATGGCTTATCGCTGGCAAAAATCAGTGCTTCAATATGCGGTATCAGATCGGGAAGAGTCATATACGTCAATGGGTAAAATGAGTCAAATTATTAAAGCAGCAAGATAGCTATCGGATACAATTAGTACAAAAGAGATTATTCACACTTATTATTCCGTTCCGGCAGTACCTATTGAGTTGATATAACCAAACATCAAACGAAAATAAACATCCAGTTTTTGTGAAAGAAGAGTAAAGTCATCATCTGAAATAAGGTTTCGCTGTTTTGCTTTGGCCGTTGCAGTAAGGGTTTCCTTTGCAGAACCCCGGCTATAGTAGCAAAAGTTTTTATTCTCTTTGAAATGAAAACGGCCATATCCTTCGCTAATATTTAAAGCGATTGAATCAGCCGCATCAACGTATTGAGATCCTAAAGTTTTCTTTGGAAAATACTCCCATTTGTCCACTACTTTCCAAACGATTTCACCAATCTCCATAGCCACTTTATAGACCTCAAGGTCTTCCAACTTTAAACCTCTTGCCATCTGACTAATTTGACTTTTTGACCAGTTTGACTAATTACCCCTGCAACGCCGCAGCACCACTTACAATCTCCGTCAATTCAGTAGTAATAGCAGCCTGCCTTGCCCGGTTGTAAGAAATCTTTAGTGAACGGAGCATTTCATTAGCATTCTCACTGGCTTTGTCCATCGCCGTCATTCTGGCTCCATGCTCTGAGGCATTGGAATCAAGAACGGCCTTGTATAATTGTGTGTTGAGGATCTTTGGCATCAGCTCTGCAATCAGCAATTCTTCTGAAGGGTCGTAGATAAAATCTGCTTTCATTTTTGCCTTTCCCTGCCTATCGGCAGGCAGGTTCTCCACTTTTGGTATCGGCAGAAAACGTTCTACTTTAAAAACCTGCGTAGCTGCATTCTTAAACTGGCTATATACCATCTCCACCACATCAAACTGTTTTTCTTCAAATGCTGTTCTTGCTGCCTGCGAAGCTGCCTGCACATTGGCAAATGTCAGGTTCAGAAAAATATCTTTATACGTAGCATCAGCTTTGTAATTGCCTTTTGCAAAATGCTCATATCCTTTTTTACCAATATTCCAGATGGCCACATTGCCTTTCTTAAATTGTTCCGGGTATTTCTGAGCGATAGTAGCCTTTGTTAATTTGATGGTATTGGCATTGAAAGCACCGGCCAAACCACGGTCGCTGGTAATAACGATAAACAACACTTTTTCTACCGGACGTTCAATAGCAAGTGGCATACCTGCACCACCGCCTTCGCTGTTGCTCACAATATTGCTGAGCAGCTCCTGCAATTTTTGTGCATACGGACGCATTTGAACAATGGCATCTTGTGCCCGGCGAAGTTTGGCAGCACTTACCATCTTCATCGCTTTAGTAATCTGCTGTGTACTTTGTACTGATTTGATGCGGTTACGAACCTCTTTTAATTGTCCTGCCATAGCCTTTGTTGAATTGGCGGCAAAAGTACGGTGTTAGGGTTAAAAATCCAGTAAAAGATAGGAGAAAATAAGTTGAAAAATTCCCCCGTTATAGGCAAAAAGAGCCAACTCTACCCGGCTCCGAATCTCAAACCTTTCAAACAGACCTTGCCGGATATAATCAATGTGCCGGAGGCTGCTATTCATATCACTGGCAATGCTTTCATAAGTCTTTTCGGTACAAACAAACTTCAGAAATATGATTTCCTCATCAGAAAGGTTGTTCCTGCCATTTAAAATTGCCTTGATGCTTTTTCCATTTTCGTTGTTAAAATGGCTAATATAATTTTGAAAATAGCTACCGCCTTTCATTAAAGTTAGAATAGCTTTTTTGAACTCATTTACAGGAGAGTATTTATTGATATAGCCATCCCCGCCAGCACCAATAATCCGGCAATAAACTATTTCGTTATTATAGATAGATGTAAAAAGCACTTTGATACCCGGATATAGCAGTTTTATTTTTTTGGTAGCTTCTATACCGTCCATTTCCGGCATTTTAATATCCATTAAAACAAGGGTAGTATCTGGCTTTATAACAAGTTTCTCCAGCAACTCCCTGCCGTTGAAAGCCTGTATCACTACTTTGCAATTCTCAATGCTGTCAATATATATCGGCAATAAATCCTGGAGCAATTCATCGTCGTCTGCAAAGGCAATTTTAATAATTGATTTTCCATGCACATAATCCATAGCGGGTTGTTTTGAGATGAGGTAAAATGGTGGTAAGAGGAATACAGCTTGATTGTATTGGGTAGCGGAAGGAAAGCAGATTCAGTATGAGGGTATGAGGGTATGAGGGTATGAGGGTATGAGGGTATGAGGAAACTGTCTGTTCATATCAATTATTGTATGGTGAATTTATTTTTTTTGCTGAATCCTCCCAAATGTTTTTGTGAAATTTCACAAATATTTTTGGGGGAAACCCCATTTTTTTCTCAACTGTTTTCTTCAATTTTACATAAGCAAGTTCTTTGATAAATGACAAACGGTTGGCACACACTGATTATTGCAAATAAATCATATAAAAATTAGTGAGAAAAAACCCATGAATCTGTGGGAATAATCTCACTGTTTTACGGGTTATCTCCCATTTATATTATACACATCACTGATAGCTTTGGTTCATCATTTGCCTGCCTGCCGGCGGCAGGGCCGATGAACCGGAAAATGCCGAAAACCGGAACTATAAAAAGAGTAGGCGGGAAAAATAATTTATCATGAAAAAATCATTCATCTTATTATTAATTGCAGTACTACTGAACAGTTTGGTAAAAGCAAATAGCGTTGAGGCCAGTAATGGTCTTACTATTGTAAGTCAAAAAAATCATATTGTAAGAGAGGCTTATACACAAAATTGGAGTGTTAGTACATACGGATTTTTAGTTTTTCCAACTGTTAGTGATTTGGAAGAATATCTTACTTTTATAACCAGTAAAACACATGGTGAGGCCCAATCATACTTGAATTCAATTAGTTTTTCAAGCCTCGGGGCAACCCTTTACGGCTACAGAGATTTCAATAATCCAGTATCTGCGAGCCAGGCAACTGATTATGTATTGAATACTGCCAGGGTTTTACAAGTGGAAGAAATAGTAATAAAGCCTGTAAGTCAAACAAGTTGCCAGACTGTAAAATGGCAATTTATTCTCGCTATGAAACCAGCTTATGTAAGTAGCAGCAGTTATGATGATCTTGTTAGAGGTGTTTATGATGCAAATACAATGAATAAAATTGCAACTAACCCACCTTCTTCAGATACTACAAGTTTAACAAGACACATGACACTTAATCCGTATGGGTATGAAGAAACTACACCAAACCCTTGCCCAACGAACGAGGCTGAAAAAAGACCGTTCTGGGGATATGGACCTACAAGTTGTCAATTTAGCCATACAGAAACAAACCCATCTACCGGTAATCCCTATAATGTATATAAAAGGTGCGATACCGGAGCATATTATGTTTTCTGGATAAAAGTTAAAGATGCCATATGTCAAACAGCTTATAGTTGTGGTGCTAATTAAATTTGTAAATAGGGCTGTTTTGGTACAGTCAGTAAAACAGCCCTATTTGATTAATAAATTAACTATAAAATACGCTAATAAAAAATAGACAGCATGAAAGCAGGTTTATTGTTGATGATTGTTTCAATTCATCCAATTTCAACATTTTCTCAAACATCGTTTCGGGGTACAGTTGTTGATAAGAAAACAAAATCAGGAATTTCATATGCAACGGTTGGCCTTATGAAGGAAAACATTGGCACTAATACAGACGAAAAGGGCAATTTCATTTTGTTTTCAAAAAATAAAATCTTACATGATTCACTTATTATTTCTTGTGTTGGGTATGAGGCATTAAAAGTTTCAGTTGATGCTCGTACAACAATTATTCATTGTGAGCTAAACACCAGGGATGTGTTTCTAAAAGAAGCAGTAATTTCTTCTAAAAATAATTGGGAGTTTATAACACTAAATAAAATATCAAAATGTGGAGATTGGGGTCAAGTTGCCTCATTTCATCAAACGCAATTAGCACAGTATTTTCAATCCCCCATTGAAAATGCGACACTTACAGATATTCGAATTTGCACTTACAGTGTTCCTCTTTTCGCTGAAAATGAATTTTTCAGGATACGTATTTATGATATAGATACTATGACAGGAGGTCCTTCCGGAGATTTATGTAATGAAACAATTGAAGTTAAATCAAAAAACAAAATCATAAATGTAAATCTTGAGAAGTATAAAATTACTATCCCAAATAAGGGCTTTTTTGTTGCTATTGAATGGTTGAAAATAACCTGTAACGAAATAAAACAGAAAGGGAGAAATCCCAAAAACATAAATACTACTTATTACCCCGCTATCGGAATGTCTAAAGCTTCTGCCGAAAATGGAACAGCATGGTTACTTAATTATTACAATCTGTGGTATCCTTTAAAAAGAGAAAATGCTTCAATTTCCGCAACCATTAAGCATTGATTAAATGCTATTTGATTCAAAGAATTTTTTTTTCGAAACATATAGCCAATTTTAAGACTTAAACGTTTTTATCAAGTTGCACAGAAAAATTGCGAATAATGAAACTTTTTTTGCCAATATTACTCTGGCTGTTACCAGCTATTGCATTTAACCAGGCAAAAGACACTTTAAAAAAAATTACAGCTACCAAAGCTCCGTTACCGGCTTCCAATCAAAATCCAAAAACTATTTACAAACCCGAAATCCTCACCTCCGGTTTTTTTGATATTGTAAACAACGGCCAGATAAATGCAAGTGCCAGGTTTATCCGTTTATTTATTGGCGAGCCGGGTAAGTTTGCTTTGCCACTTTCTATTTACAGCGGTGTGTCGGGTAATAACTTTCAAAACCAGCAAAGCCAAAGTATAAGCCGCAGCAACGAACAGTTAGTTACTAATTTTATCAATCCGCTAAGTGGCCTTGCCAATCTTTCAGTAGATGGTGTTATCTTCCTTAGTAAAAAAACAAAGCTTACCCGCAGCGGTATCATCTATCATTTTGGAGAGAGAATTTTAACCGGGCAACGAGCTGGCCTGATTTCCAATCCGGCTACCGGTAAGCCGGTAAATTTTCTAAACAGTTTTGGCGTTACCGGTCTTTATTTTCAAACCGGTGCCTGGGAACGTAATGATGCAAAAAATGTGGGTATTTTTTGGCTGGCCTTACGATACATCGGTTGCTATACCAACCCTTCGCAAATAAGAGAATTTTTGCCTGATATAAAAACGAATGGAATCTATCATGGCTATTCCATAGGCTGGGGTGTAGAGATTAATAAACTGGTCAACATTAAAGTGCTTTACTACAAATACAAAAAGAAACCCGAAATTGACTACAGCCTTCCTATTTACCAGTTTTCGTTTAATTACTCGCTGAAAAATTAATGTACGGTTGCAGGATAATCTCCTCTGGTGCATTTCATAAATAATAAATAAATTAGCTTACTAAAAGAGAAATCTAAAATGCGGTTTTTATTTTTTTTAGCACTGGTAATACATTACAAACAGGCTAAAAGCCAGCCATCAAGAAAAATTCTTGATGAAAAAACAAATTTACCTGTGCCTTATGTCACCATAAAAGTTCTCCACAGTCCAAAAGGGATAATCGCAGCAGACAATGGGGAGTTTGAGTTGCCAATAGAAAAATCGGACACTGTTCTTTTTAGTTGCGTTGGGTACAATCAAATCATTTTGACAGGGGAAAAAATTGGAGCAGTTATTTATCTGGCTCCTAAAATAAAATCATTACCCGAAGCCATAATTGGAAGTAAGAAATTGTTACAAACCCTGTTATTAGGAAGCAGAATAAAAAAACCTGATAAGGATATTAATTTTGGACCTGGTTCTGATTTAAAAGAGGAGTTTGCTCAAAAAATAGAACTTCCTGATTCTACATTTACTTATAAGCTGAAAAAGGTTTATATGCCAGTAGAGAAAAGGCCCTGTTATGGCCCTTTGTTAGTCAGAATTTATGCAGAAGATACAAGTAGCATCTATCCCGGAGAAGAACTTTTGATGAAATTTGTTGATGTTGACGATAAAGACATCAAAAAAAAGGTATTGGAGATTGATTTAACAGATGCTAACATATATTTCCACCAATGCAAATCTTTCTTTGTAAGTTTTGGATGGACAACGATTAAGAAACTTAATCCTCACCGTTGGTGTGTTACAACGATTTTATTAACCCGGGCTTCAACGGAACTCACCTATACAAGGTATCTTACAAACAATAATTATAACTGGTTTCCTGCGGGGCATTTCAGGGATTTAAACGGGGTTCCCTACCAGGCAAAAACAACTTATTCCGTTGAAGTTGATGAAATGAAGTAGTTGCTCATTTCTAATCCTTTAAAAAAAATTCCCTTTTCAAACTGTAAGTAATCAACAGCCTGCCCCTTGCCCCGGTGTCATTTTTCACCCGCCTTTCATACTCCCGGATAAGCTCCAGTTGCACAGGCCCGTTGGCAAGAGTTTCAAGGTCGGCTTTGGTAATCATCAGGTGTCCGTCAGTTACGGCATCAACCCGGTTAATACCATTATTGATAAACGAAGTATCCGTCATCAACACCCTTACATAATCTTTTGTTTCGAGTCCTTCAAGTTCCAGAGCAAAATCATTTCTTTGAATAGTATCGGCAACCGGTGTCGATAAAACAACTGGCTGAAAGTTGAATTCCTCTTTGTATCCCTTCTTATTAATATCAGTGAACAGTATGCTATGTGTGCCGGCAAACCCGGCTATTGGCTTATGCAGCTCGTAAAAAATGCCATTCATTTTGGTACTGTCCGCCAGTAATAGTTCTCCATCCAGCATAACAGAATCCATTGAAATTCCATCCCCATCTTCTCCCCCCATCCTGTATTGCAATAGCACCGTAAGATTATCATCACCCTCTTTCCCCGTTACCTGGTAATCAACATAAAGGGCATTCGTATTCCGGGTATAGTTTTTATCCTTATTATTGTTGCAGGCAAATAAAGAAACAACTGAAATAATAAGAATAACAATTGTCTTTACCGGTAAGTTATGTGCAATTACTCTTTTCAAATTTTTATATTTCTTTCTGCAAAACTCGTTAATGAAATTCTATCCTCCTGATTTTTTTTGGAGTCAACGGCTCCAAAGCTGCTTTTAACAATAGCCAATGATTTTGTTGTGATTATATTCTCAGATGAAATATCACCTTTGATTTATTCTTCACCAAACCAACCTATCATGAAAAAGATTATTCTACTTGCACCATTATTTACTTCCGCCTTTTGTTTTGCACAACAGTACCAGCTAAAACTTACCAATCCCAAAAACGGGAACATTACTTTTATAAGACAGCATGACAAAGTACTCATGGCTGTAAAAGTTGCCAAATACCAGGTGCAGAAAAAAACGGCTGATGCGTACAAACTATCCATACCTGAGGTGGCAGACTCCCTTTATGTTTTTACAAAAGGCAGGATTGTGAGGGTTAATGATTCAACGATTATAATGAAGGAAAGAAACTCTTTTTTTTCAGCTACAAACCGTGAAATCAGAATTCAAAAAATCAACGGCATCCGAAAACTCACTACCGGCAATCAAATCTTCCGCACCGCTACTACGGTTGGTGGTAGTCTGGCCATCGGGATTATGATTTTCTATAGCTATGCCGCTGTAGGTGGCGGCGAAGGTTTTGTTTCGGGCATGTTCAAGGCCGCCGGCACCGGTGCTGTTCTTACGAGATTTGGGCGAACAAAAATTTCAAAAAAGTATTTGAATAACAGAAAAATTGAAGTGGAAAGTATTCCTTAACCGAATCAATGATCCCTATAAGCTGGTAATAAACTCCAAACTAAGGCTTATCTTTGCCGCTCCCGAAAAACGGGACAAGCTCTGTCAAATTGGCTTACAATAAACCTGTAGCACCCTTTTTGACAAAAAAACCAATACCCTAATTAACCAATAAACTAATTAACTAATTCCTATATCATGCTTGGTTTTATTTCAAAAATTTTTGGCGGCAGCAAGTCAGAGAAAGACGTAAAGAAGATTGAACCCTATGTTGGTAAAATCAACCAGTTTTTTACCTCCTATCAATCGCTGAGTAATGATGAACTGCGTGGAAAAACAGAGGAGTTCCGTCGGCGTATCAAAGAACACTTGTCAGAAATTGATGCAGAAATTGCGGCTAAAAATACTTCTGCCGAAGAGCTTCCTTTCAGCGACCTGATGGGTAAAGAGAGCATCTACCAGGAAGTAGATAAACAGAAAAAGGAAAGGGATAAAAAAATTGAAGAGACCCTACAGGAAATTCTTCCTGAAGCTTTTGCGGTGGTAAAAGAAACAGCCCGGCGTTTTAAAGAGAATACAGAAATCATTTCAACTGCTACACAGCTTGACAGGGATTTAAGTGTAAAGAAAAATTATATCAGCATTGATGGTGACCAATCAATATTTAAAAATGCCTGGACAGCCGGCGGCGGGGAAGTAACCTGGAACATGGTGCATTATGATGTGCAGTTGATTGGAGGTGCTGTACTCCATTCCGGAAAAATTGCAGAAATGGCAACGGGTGAAGGTAAAACCCTGGTGTCCACTTTACCTGCTTATCTAAATGCATTACCCGGCGAAGGTGTTCATATTGTAACCGTGAATGATTACCTGGCCCGTCGTGACCAGGAGTGGAACGGAACTATTTTCGAATGGCTCGGCATTACGGTTGATTGTATTGATAAACATCAACCTAACACCGAAGAAAGAAGAAAAGCTTATCTCGCCGATATTACTTATGGTACTAATAATGAATTTGGTTTTGATTATCTCCGTGATAATATGGTGCATACTCCCGATGAAATGGTGCAGCGTAAACACCACTTTGCGATGGTGGATGAAGTAGATTCTGTATTGATTGATGATGCAAGAACACCCTTGATTATTTCCGGCCCGGTGCCAAAAGGTGATGATCAGCAATACCATATACTAAAACCAAGGATACAGAACCTTGTTCAGGAGCAGGAACGCATTGTTCGCAATTGTTTGAATGAAGCAAAAAAACGATTTGCAGAAGGCGATGATGATGCAAAAGGTGGTGGACTTCATTTATTCAGAGCACACCGAGGATTGCCAAAGTATGGCCCTGTAATTAAATACCTGAGTGAATCGGGCATTAAAGTAAAAATGCAGAAGGCTGAAAACTATTACCTGCAAGATCAGCAACGGCATATGCATATTGTAGATGAAGAATTGCTTTTCCAGATTGATGAAAAGAACAACTCTGTTGATCTGACTGAAAAAGGTCTTAACATGATTACCCGTTCTGGCGAAGACACTGAATTTTTTGTGTTGCCGGACATTGGCATTAAACTGGCCGAAGTAGAAAAAAGTACAGCAGATGCAGATGATAAGCTGCACCAGAAAGAAGCGATACTGAATGAATATGCACAAAAAGCTGACCGCATCCATACTGTACAACAATTATTGAAAGCCTACACCATGTTTGATAAAGACGTGGAGTATGTAATAATAGATGGGGCTATTAAAATTGTGGATGAGCAAACGGGTCGTATCATGGAAGGCCGTCGTTACTCTGATGGTTTGCACCAGGCATTGGAAGCAAAAGAAAATGTAAAGATTGAAGCGGCCACACAAACCTATGCTACCATTACACTGCAGAACTATTTCCGTATGTATCACAAGCTTTGTGGTATGACGGGTACTGCGGAAACTGAAGCAGCAGAGTTGTGGAGCATTTATAAATTAGATGTGGTAAATGTGCCTACCAATATTGCTATGATCCGGAAGGACAAGCAGGATTTGGTGTACAAAACAAAAAGAGAAAAATACAAAGCCGTTATTGATGAAATAGAGATACTGCGTAATGCAGGCCGTCCTTGTCTTGTTGGTACTACGTCTGTTGAAGTAAGTGAATTACTCGGACGTATGCTGCAACAGAAAAAAATTCCACACAATGTATTGAACGCAAAACAACATGCCAGAGAAGCACAGGTAGTTGCCGAAGCCGGTTTAGCAGGTGCGGTTACTATTGCCACCAACATGGCTGGCCGTGGTACGGATATAAAACTTGGGCCGGGTGTAAAGGATGCAGGTGGACTTGCCATTATTGGTACCGAAAGGCATGAAAGCCGTCGTGTGGACAGGCAGTTGCGGGGTCGTGCCGGTCGCCAGGGTGATCCGGGTTCTTCTCAATTCTATGTTTCATTGGAAGATGATCTGATGAGAATGTTTGGTAGCGAAAAAATTGCATCGCTCATGGACAGGCTTGGATATAAAGAAGGCGATGTGATACAGCACAGCATGATCAGCAATAGTATTCAACGGGCACAAAAGAAAGTAGAGGAAAACAACTTTGGTATCCGTAAACGTTTATTGGAATATGATGATGTAATGAACAAGCAGCGGAATGCGGTGTATGAAAAAAGAAACCATGCCTTGTTTGGTGAACGCCTTGCATTGGATATTGATACTTCTTTCTCTGCCGTTGCAGGCAGCCTCATAGATTCGTTCCGGGAACAGGAAGATTTTGAAGGATTTAAAATGGCCTGTATTGTCAACTTTGGCCTTGATACAAAAATGGAGGAAGATGATTTTAAAAGAGGTGAAATAAATGGATTGATCGACCGCCTTTATGTAGAAGCTTCTGAAAGATATAATACACACAAAGGAGAATTGCAGAAACAGGCAATACCTGTTTTCAAAAATATCCGCCAGACGCAGGGCAGCAACATTGAAAACGTAGTGGTGCCTTTTAGTGATGGCCGCAAATCCTTAAATGTGCTTACCAATCTTGATAAAACACTCAGCACAAGCGGAGCAGAACTGACCAATGCGTTGGAAAAAACAATAACCCTTGCCGTTATTGACGATGCATGGAAAGAACATCTGCGGGCAATGGATGATTTGAAACAAAGTGTGCAAACAGCTTACCTGGAACAAAAAGATCCATTGGTTATTTATAAGATGGAAGCCTACAACCAGTTCAGCAATATGAATAATGATGTGAACAAGGATATTGTTTCCTTCCTTTCACATGCTACCATCCCTATTCAGCAGGAGACTGCACCGCTAAAAGAAGGCCGTCAGCAAAAAACGGACATGAGTAAGATGCGGGCCAATAAAGATGAAGTGGACGCAGCTGGCCAGGATTATGCCGCTAATGAACGGGATAAGTTTGAACCGGGTGGAGAAGATGTTGCTATAAAACAAGAACCAATTAAGGTGGGGCCAAAAGTTGGCAGAAACGACCCTTGCCCTTGTGGAAGTGGTAAGAAGTATAAACAATGCCATGGAAAGGATGTATAGTCAAACGATTAAAAAAAGTAAAGATTTAATTACCTTTATCTTGTATGTATTTTAATAATCAGTGCATTAAAAATCTGTAATGAAAAGCATTAAAAACTTTACTGCAATCATAGAAAAGGAAGATGACGGGTATGTCGCTTTATGCCCCGAATTAGACATTGCGAGCCAGGGAGATACTGTAGAAGAAGCCAAAGTGAACCTGCATGAAGCCATTGAATTATTTTTTGAGCATGCTTCAAACGATGAAATTGAATACAGGCTGAAAGCCGATATTTTCATCACAAATATGCAAATAGCAGTTGGGCAAGCTTAAAATCCTTTCAGGAAAAGAAGTATGTCAAATCCTTTCTGAAAATGGATTTAACAGGTGTACCAAAAAGGAAGCCATATAATTATGCAAAAAAGGGTTAACAATAACACCATCACAGTACCCGTTCCAAATTATTCAGAAATAAGAATTGGCACCTTGCAGTCAATCATCAGGCAATCCGGAATTACAAAAGAACAATTTGAGAGCCATTAATTTTAGACTATCCTTACACATTAACAATAGGCCATTAAGGTACTACCAAAGTTGGCAGTAACGATCCTTGTCCTTCTGGCAGTGGTAAGAAGTATAAGCAGTGTCACGGCAAAGACGCTTAACCTGAACAGTTTATGATATTTCAAAGCGGTAATTACGTAGTAATTGCTGCTTTTTTTGTAACGTTTGCTAACTGTAAGTAACCATTTAGTAAAAAAGATAGCATATTCTGAAAATAAATTTTAGGTTTGCACTCCATTATTTAAAACCTAAAACCAAAAACATGAAAAAATTATTTGCCGTGTTGGCCCTTGTTGGTGTAATGACATCTTGCAAAGACAAAAAGAAAGATGAGAAAAAAACTGACGAGACAACTACTACCACTACACCAACAGATGCAACCACAACTGATGCTACTACTACCACCACACCTACAACAACAGCAACGACAGGTGTACCTACTTTTTCCGATCCTGAGGTACAACAATTTGCTAATGACTATTCGGCTTTCATCGCCACTTATAAAGCTGGTATGACTGATCCTGCCAAAATGCAGGAACTTAACAAAGACATGCAGAAGTGGAGCGAAAAAGCGCAAAAAATAGGTATGAAACTGGCTTCAAATCCTGATGAGGCAAAGAAATGGGCTGATTGGGCTTTGGAACTCAGTAAACAATTGATGCCTGCCACTAATTAATATTCGATTTACAACTAATTGATAAATCCCTCCCGTATAAACTACGGGAGGGATTTTTATTTTACTAACTTTAAACAGCCTGCCGATAAACAGGTTTCCAAAACTTTCCGCTATTTATGTACAAGACCTCAAAGAAAAAGGTTCATGGTTTATTGCACCCGGAAATAGTAGGTGATAAACATTGGGATAAGGTCATTAATGTTTTCATTATTGTACTTATCATCCTGAATGTGATTGCAGTAATTGTAGAAACGGTGGATTCCATACACAATAGGTACAAGAATTTCTTCTATTACTTCGACCTGGTTTCTGTCATCATTTTCACCATTGAATATATTCTGAGGGTGTGGAGCAGCAATCATGAAGAAAAATATAAACACAGCGTTTGGGGCAGATTAAAATACATGGTATCCTGGGGGGCATTAATTGATCTTGTTGCCATCCTGCCATTTTTCCTTCATATCTTTTTTGGCTTGGGTATTGATTTCCGGGAAATCAGAATGCTGCGACTGACAAGGGTATTAAGGTTATTCCGCCTTACCGCCTATACAAAGTCGGCGCATATGATTGCAAATGTTTTTAGAAAAAGGGCAAGTGAACTTGCTGTAAGTTTTGTTTTAGTCATTTTTCTTATCATCATTTCATCTTGTATTATTTACTTTGCCGAACATCTTTATCCTGATGAAAAGACCAGCCAGTTTTCCAGCATACCGGCTACACTTTGGTGGGCTGTGGTAACACTCACCACAACCGGTTATGGTGATATGTATCCGCTGACAGCCATTGGGAAAGCTATGGCTGGAGTAATAATGCTGACTGGTGTTGCCTTCTTTGCATTGCCCGCAGGTATTCTTTCTGCCGGCTTCCTCGAAGAATTCAGATTAAACAGGGTAAAGAAAACACACCGCTGCCCTAGTTGTGGCGAACATATTGAATTGGATGACCCTGACCATCGGACTGATAAGCAGTAAAAAAGCCGGGCAGTATTAATGACCGGCTTTAAAAAGTTTTCTCCTTGTGCATTAAAATCCTTTCTTTGGTTTAATGTTATACTTCTCTTCGTAGCGTTCGTTCAATTGCTTTTGTTTATCATCCAGGTTTATTTTCCGGCCTTGTATAAAAGCATCGGTAATATTGTTTGTACGCATATCTAAGATATCGCCTGAACTAATGATGATATTAGCATCTTTTCCTACTGCAATACTTCCAATTTTATCGGCTCCCATAATTTTTGCGGCACTCGATGTAATAGCAGCCAGTGCCTGTTCTTTTGTAAGTCCGTAAGCTGCGGCGGTGCCAGCATTAAATGCCAGGTTGCGGCCACGGTTTTGCGAATCATCATCAGACAAAGCAAATAACACTCCTGCTTTTTGCAAAGCAGCCGCTGTTTTATAAGGCTGATCCACATCATCATCTGCAGTGGTAGGCAGACTGTGCAACTGATTTAAGATGACGGATACATTGTGTTGTTTTAATAAATCGGCAATCTGCCAGCCCTCACTTGCACCAACAATCACCATATCAAATTCAAACTCCTTTACAAAATCCAGTGCCACCAACATTTGCTTTACCGTGTTTGCATGCACATAGAATTTTTGTTTTTTGGTAAAAAGGTTTTTCACTGCTTCAAACTTCAGGTTTGTTTCGTTGCCTCCTGCTGCCTGGTAGGCTTTTGCTTCTTTGAAAAAAGATTTCAGTTTTTCAATTTTTTCAAGGCCTTCTTTTACAGGGTCTGTTTGCACACCGGCATTAGGCCCGCCAAATCCACCGCCGCCGCCACGACCAAAAGTCGGCCTTGGCATTAATGTAGGCATGTATAAATGCATTCCCCCATCCATTTGAAGGGCTGCATCTTCCCAATTCCAGGCATCTAACTGTACGATAGATGATGAACCAGCCAGAAAATCTCCCTGTGGTATTATATTAGCAGCAAGAATTCCATTGGAACGAAGTGTATTGATAACTTTTGAATCTGTATTGTACGCAACAATAGAACGGATATTAGGATTCATATCACCAATTTCCTTTACATCGTTTGATGCTTTTATAGAAGATAATTCTATAAGGCCAAGGTTGCTCGTTGGAAGTACAAGTCCCGGATAAACCTGTTTACCGTTCGCATCTGTTACCTCTGCACCCGCAGGTATTTTTGCATCCTTACCAACAGCAGTGATCTTTCCATTTTCAATTACAATGGTTGCATTCTCAATCACTGTGCCGTCACCAGTGTGTACTGTTGCATTCTTAATGGCAATTACTGTTTTTTGTGCAGGAGCCGGAAGTATATTCGACTGCGACTTTGCACCAATCATGATTCCCAGTAATAGTATTGATAAATATATCTTTCTCATGTCAAAAATTTTAATCGTTTTTAATTATCTGAATCAATTACCAGTAAACCATGACTATGTCCATGATCACTGCAGCTATGCATTATCTGGTAACTTGGTTGTGCAGGAATGGTTGGTGCACCGCTTCTTTTTTCTCCATTCATTTTCCTTACTAAGCGAAGACGTTCTGCATCCACATCTTTTTGCATTTGCTCATCTTTCTTCCTGTCGAAATAAACCGTTCCATCAACAATAGTATATAAAGATTTTGCATAAATACTTAATGGATTATCGCTCCACAAAACCACATCACCATCTTTACCAACTTTCAGGCTGCCCACTTTATCTTCTACATGCAGCATTTTAGCAGGGTTCAATGTAACCATTTTCAATGCTTCTTCTTCTGTTACACCGCCATACTTTACAATTTTGCCAGCTTCCTGGTTCAGTCGTCTTGCCATTTCAGCATCATCGCTGTTAATAGCAACTGTTAATCCAACTTTTTGCATAATGGCTGCATTATAGGGTATAGCATCTTCCACTTCCATTTTGTATGCCCACCAATCAGAGAAGGTAGAAACAAATGCGCCATGTTTCAGCATTTTATCAGCCACTTTATAGCCCTCAAGGATATGGGTAAATGTATTCACCGTGTATCCCATTCTGTTGGCAACTTGTATTGCCATATTAATTTCACTTTGCACATAAGAGTGGCAAGTAATAAATCTTTTCTTTTCTAAAATTTCAACCAATGCTTCCAGTTCCAGATCTCTTCTTGGAACATTCAATCCTTTCTTATCTTTTGTATCGTTATAAGTCTTCCATTCTTTTTGATAATCTTTTGCACGGGTAAATGCATCTTCCAACACTTGCTCCACTCCCATTCTTGTATCAGGGTAACGATTGTTACCACCCGGAATCTGAAAATTAGAACGTTTTACGTTTTCACCCAAGGCAAATTTTATCTGTCCTGGCCAGTTCTTAAACTTCAAGTCCTCATCATTTGCACCCCAACGGAGTTTGATCAATTGTGTTTGTCCGCCTATCACATTAGCAGAACCATGCAGAATATGAGAAGTAGTAACTCCACCACTCAATTGGCGATAAATATTTATATCATCCGGATTCAGGTTGTCGGCAATACGAACTTCTGAAGTTACTGATTGTGCTCCTTCATTAATTGAAGCTGCTGCAATGTGTGAGTGTTCATCAATGATACCAGCTGTTACATGCTTGCCTGTGCCATCAATTACTCTTGCAGAAGCATCAGACAGATTTTTGCCAATAGCAGAAATCTTACCATTTTTTATTAATACATCTGCATTTTGAAGTATACCTTCTTTTTCATTCGTCCAAACAGTTGCATTTTTAATCAGTATTGTTTCTTGTTTTGGTTGTGTAGCATCCGTCCATCCAAATGGTTCAAAGGGATACACTACTTTTCCAACAACCGGAATATCTTTTTTCTTAACGCTGTCTGGTTTTGCTTCCGCTAATTTCACCAGTGTAGCTGTCCAGGTTAATGAATTACCCAATGAATCTGTTCCGGTGCCATTCCATTCTGTTCCATTGCTAATACCGCTTAGTCTTGTAGCTGTTACAGGTAATGTTTGGTCAGTAGTGCCACCACCTCTTGTAAAACCCCCACCCGGCATATTTCCAACAGGTCTGGTTGTGGTATCTCGCATTCTTTCCGGACTCGTATCAGGTCTGGTTGCAATATCCGTTGTCTGTCCTGGATTCATTACAGGTCTCCTTGTTGTATCTGGTATTTGTCCAGGATTCATTCCCGGTCTTTGCCGGCGGGCCATTGGCGCATAACTTATTTTTACTTGCTTACCGTCAAAACTAAATTTGGAATTCAATGTATCTTTTGCAAATAGGGTAATACTGGTTGCACTCTTTACATCCAGGGTATATTTTTCTGTTCCGGAAGGAGTGTTCACACTAAGAGCATAAGTACCTGCAGCACTTGCAGCATCCTCCTTCACATTATATTTAATCCCTTGTACCCAGTTTTGTAAAATGATCGTTTTCTCATTAAACAATGGGCCATTGGTGATTAAGAAATTACCCAGCTTACCTGCATCGAGGCTTCCTACTTTATCATAAACCCCCAAAGTGATAGCCGGAGTTTTTGTCAACGCCTCCATTACTTTATTTTCGCTTAGTCCATATTCCATTGCTTTGCGAAGACTTGTCCAGAATAGGGTTACTGTTCTCAAATCGGCTGTAGTCAGGCAAAAAGGAATACCTGCTTTTTCAAACGCAGCGGCATTCGTTGGCGCCAGTTCCCAATGTTTCATATCGTTCAGCGATACAAATCTTGCATCATTAGGATCTTCCACATCCTGTGCCTGCGGAAAGTTAAGCGGAAGAATAAATGTAGCATTAGTTGCTTTCATTTCTTTAATACGCTGATATTCGTTTTGACCTGCTTTGATGACGTATTGCACACCAAATTCGTCACCGATTTTATCAGACCGCAGGTCATTCCATTTATCACTGGCTTCAAAAATTTGTGGTAAGCTCTGATTGTCATTCCATGATTGGAGTGTTGCATTAAAGCCCTCCTGGTATGGTTTGTTTTTATACCAGGCAGCATCTATATATGTTTGCCTTAATAGAGCGATATAGCCCATCAAAGAACTGGGATAGCTCTGTGTAGATGTTCCTTTGCTGAAAGAGTAATGGGCCGATGCCTTTTCTTTTATAATAACAAGATTCTCTTTTTCATTAGCCAATGTCACTACAGCACCTGTGCCTCTAGCTACACCGTCTTTCACATGAGTAAGCACCGATCCAAAACCGGCCTCTCTTAATGATTTAGCAGTTGCTTCATTAACAGCAAAGACTTTATAAACATCAACATCCGATTTGATGGCCTGGTTCCAACCATACGGGCCTTTAACCGCTGTCTCTAATTGTGGAGCCTGGTTAAAATTAAAACCGCCGCCTCCACCAGCACCAGCGGGACGTTGCGGTGTGCCGTAATCTGAATAAATATCAATAAAAGAAGGATAGATGTATTTGCCTTTACAATCTATCTCTACCGAACCTGCCGGTGCTTTCAATCCTGAGCCAACGGCAGTAATCCGTCCGTCTTTAATAACGAGGGTAGCATTGGTCAATGTGGTTGTTGCATCTTTTACAACCGTAGCATTAGTAAAGGCATAATGGCCGTGTCTTGGATCGGCTATGCCATTTTCAGGGAAAGTAACCTGGGCTTGTAGTGAACATAGCCCAACAAGACTGCCCAAAAGCAGTAGTTTAAATTTTCTCATTACAATCAGTTTTAGATGTGTCGAATTTACTGTAATCCGGTTTATCACATTAATTTAATATGACAAAAGGCAAGGTTTTGACGTAAAATCATGCTTATCCTTTCCCTTGAACTTTGGTTATCTTTGAAATCTTAATTTTTCATGCTATGGTTGCTGCCAAATCAACAATTATCCTTCCCGATTTTAGTCTTTCGCCCCGGATAGACCAGGTGGGTGTGGAAGAAAGAGCTTCTCGTTTTACCAAACGCAGCATTAAAAACGAAGCCAAGGAAATTGGACTGAAGCTGGTGCTGAACATGATAGACTTGACTACACTGGAAGGAAAGGATACCGACGGTAAAGTGAAACAGCTTTGTTATAAAGCCATGCATCCGCATGATGCGTTGACTGATATTCCTACTGTTGCCGCTATTTGTGTTTACCCTTCTATGGTAAAGGTGGCTAAAAAAGCATTGGGCGATTCAGGAATAAAAGTGGCTTCAGTTGCCACAGCCTTCCCAAGCGGACAAGCACCTAAGGATATTAAGATAAGAGATACCAAATATGCAGTGAACGAAGGTGCTGATGAAGTGGATATGGTTATTAGCCGGGGAAAATTTCATGCTGGTGAATACAATTTTGTGTTTGATGAAATTGCAGCTATTAAAGAAGCATGTGGTGATGCAAGATTAAAAGTAATTTTAGAAACGGGTGAACTCGGCACCTTTGATAAAGTTCGTCGGGCCAGTGATATTGCCATGCATGCCGGTGCTGATTTTATAAAAACATCAACGGGCAAAATTGCTCCTGCCGCAACCATGCCGGTTACATTAGTAATGCTGGAAGCAATAAGAGATTTTTATTATAAAACCGGGAAGATGATTGGGATGAAACCTGCCGGTGGTATTTCTAAATCAAAACTGGCTTTGCATTATTTAGTAATGGTAAAAGAAGTATTGGGTGAAGATTGGTTGACTAATGAATGGTTTAGATTCGGTGCCAGCAGTTTGGCGAATGATGTGCTTATGCAATTAGTGAAGTTGAAGACGGGGCAGTATCAGAGTGCAAATTATTTTTCGGTGGATTAAACCCACCCCTACCCCTCCAAGGAGGGGATTTAGACTCCGATAACCTGGAAATGCTTTTGAATTTGGAGATGAGGAGTTTGATTTTTTGAAGTCTGTCTTTACACTCCAAGAAAAAAGTTATAAAAAGAGGGCACATCCCCTCCCTGGAGGGGCGAATTGAAGAAAATAAAGTGCTATAGGGAATTGGGGTGGGTTGCTGAATAGACCCGATAGCTATCGGGTTACAGAACGATGTAGAGTCCGCCAGTTGTCGGAACAGACGATTATCTGTGTTAATGTCGCTGGTAACATAACCCGCCTTCGCTAAAGCTACGGCGGACAAGAAAAATAAAACTATGGCTGTAAAAACAAAAAAGGCTGCAACAAAAAAAAGCAACACGATCAAATTAAAATTTGATACAAGTTGGAGTTATTCACCCGCACCGGAAAGTAAAAGTGCGGCTACTATTAATAAGCAATATGACCTGTTTATTAATGGTGAATGGCAAAAGCCATTGAGTAAAAAATACTTCGACACCATCAATCCGGCGAATGAAGAAAAACTTAGTGAAGTGGCGGATGCCGGTGCTTCGGATGTTGACAATGCAGTGAAAGCAGCTCGACATGCTTACGACAAAGTGTGGAAGAAAATGCCTGCAAAAGAAAGAGCTAAATACATTTTTCGCATTGCAAGGATAATGCAAGAGAAAGCAAGAGAGTTGGCGATTATTGAAACATTAGATGGTGGTAAACCGATAAAGGAAAGCCGTGACTTTGATGTGCCAGCGGCAGCCAATCATTTTTTTTACTACGCCGGTTGGGCTGATAAATTAGAATATGCTTTTCCGAATCGTTCAACAGAACCCTTGGGAGTAGCGGGACAAATTACGCCCTGGAATTTTCCTTTATTGATGGCCGCATGGAAAATAGCACCCGCATTGGCTACAGGTAATACGGTGGTATTGAAACCTGCCGAAACAACCTCGTTGACAACATTGAAACTGGCAGAGATAATTCAGGAAGCAGATTTGCCGCCAGGTGTTGTAAATATAATTACAGGCGCCGGCGAAACGGGTGCTGCCATCGTTAATCATGCTGATGTAAATAAAATTGCTTTTACCGGTTCTACCAATGTTGGTAAAATAATTCAACGGGCTATTGCAGGTACTAATAAAAAAGCAACATTAGAACTGGGTGGTAAAGCAGCGAATATCATTTTTGAAGATGCACCGATTGATCAGGCAGTAGAAGGTGTGGTGAATGCTATCTTTTTTAATCAGGGTCATGTGTGTTGTGCCGGCTCAAGATTGTATGTGCAGGAATCAATAGCCAAAGAAGTAATCAGAAAGTTACGGGACCGTATGCAATCATTAATTGTTGGTGACCCGATGGATAAGAATACGGACATTGGTGCTATCAATTCGAGAGAACAATTACAAATTATTCAGAAATATATTGCTATCGGTAAAAAAGAAGGTGCTGAAATGTATGAAAGCAGTTGTGCGTTACCAGCAAAAGGGTTTTGGTGCAGGCCAACCATCTTTAGCAATGTAGCGCAGAGCAACCGCATAGCACAAGAAGAAATTTTTGGACCGGTGCTTTCTATTCTTACTTTCCGTACCGATGATGAAGTGATTGAGAAAGCCAACAACTCGCCGTATGGTTTAAGTGCTGGTGTGTGGACGGATAAAGGTTCTAAGATTTTTAATATGACGAAGCGAATGAGAGCTGGTGTTGTATGGGCTAATACGTTCAATAAATTTGACCCGACATCACCATTTGGTGGTTATAAAGAAAGTGGATTTGGAAGAGAAGGTGGATTGCATGGATTGTCGGCTTATGTAAATATTATTAATTAATTGAATTGACCGCAGAGAAATGAGGAAATAGAGTTTTCGCAGAGTCATCTCTGCGCTGCCTCCCTGAACTCATGTTCTCAGCGGTAAAAAAAATAAAATGGAAAAAACAATTAAGAAATCCTCACTAACTATAAGTGAAAACGGACTTGAGAAAAAATCTTCTTCCAAAAGATTAGAAGTGCTCAAGACATATAAAATTTATATCGGCGGACAGTTTCCAAGAACTGAGTCAGGCCGTTATTATTTCCCAACCAATGCTACAGGAAAAAAACTGGCCAATGTTTGCCTGAGTTCAAGAAAAGATTTTAGAGATGCTGTGGTAAGTGCAAGAGGTGCTGTTAGTGGTTGGAGCGGAAGAGCTGCCTTCAACCGTAGCCAGATATTATACAGAATGGCCGAAATGCTGGAAGGAAGAAAAGCACAGTTCATTGATGAATTGATACAACAAGATTCCACCAAAGCAAAAGCTGAAAAAGAAGTGAATCAGGCTATTGATCGTTTAATACATTATGCAGGTTGGTGCGATAAGTTTCAGCAATTGTTTAGTGCAGTAAACCCGGTAGCTTCATCCCATTTTAATTTTTCTGTACCTGAGCCAACAGGAGTTGTTTCAATCATTGCGCCGCAAGGTGATTCATTGATCGGATTGGTTTCTGTTATTGCCCCTGTGATTGCTGGCGGTAATACTTGTATTGTTTTAGCATCCGAGACAAAACCACTCTGTGCAGTCACATTTGCCGAAGTATTAAATTCCTCTGACCTTCCCGGCGGAGTTGTTAATATTTTAACAGGCAAACCTTCAGAACTGGCCTCCTGGTTTGTAGACCACATGGATGTAAATGCAACCATTTATTGCGAAAACAATTCTGAAGTACAGAAAATGATGCGGGAAAAATCGGCCAGCAACCTGAAACGCATTACTTTCTACGACAAGATAAACTGGCAGACCGATGTAGGTCAATCACCTTACTTCATTATGGATACCCAGGAAATAAAAACCACCTGGCACCCGGTAGAAAATATTGCCGGTGCGGGAGGAGGTTATTAATTTTGGTAAGATATTTGAGCTTTATGACACACATGAAATGAGCCACAATAAAGTCTCCCAAACGGTACTGACTATCGGGGCTAATATCATGCGGCTAATAACAACTATAATAAACACATGAAATTATTCTTTACAATCACTGCCTTTATTTTCTCTGCCGCATGTTTTGCCCAGCAAGATACTACCGGGATTGAACCTGTTGACAGTAACACCGTTATTGTAAACAAAGACCCCCGTATTGATTTATTGGTAAAAAAACAAGCTTATATCAATGATATAACCAGCCGTGGCAGCAAGAGGACAGACAAAGGGTTCCGGCTTATGATTATCAGCACCAACAACCGGGATGAAGCCATGGCCGCAAAAACAAAGGTTTATACATTCTTCCCCGACCTGAAAGCTTATATGTGGTATCAATCCCCTTATTTTAGGGTAAAAGCAGGCAATTTTAAAGACCGGAAAGATGCCGAAGCCTATCAAAGAAGGCTCAACACTTATTTTCCTAAAGGGGTGTTTATTATGAAAGACATCATTGAAGTAAAACCTTCAAAGAATAATGGCTCCGATGACGATTCACAACCTTAATAACTTTTACAAAAAACTTATTTAAAATCCCTGTTCCGCCAACAGGGATTTTTAGTTTGGGACGAACCGCCCTGCTGCTTCGGCCTGAAATCCTATTTTTGCTCCATGCAAGAAAAGATCAAAGCCTTAGCGAAAAAATATGCACCCGAATTTATAGAAGTTCGCCATCATCTTCATGCTCACCCTGAACTAAGTTACCAGGAATTTGAAACGTCCAAATTTGTACAAGCCAAACTGAAGGACCTGGGAATTCCGTTTGAAATAAAAGCGACAACTGGTGTGGTAGGATTGATAAAAGGTAAGAACCCGGATAAAAAAATCATTGCCCTTCGTGCCGATATGGATGCACTACCTATCAAAGAAGAAAATGATATTCCCTATAAATCAAAGAATGATGGGGTGATGCATGCCTGCGGACATGATGTACACACTACCTGTTTGCTCGGTGCTGCAAAAATCCTGGTTGAACTAAAAGATGAATGGGAAGGCACAGTAAAAGTTATTTTTCAACCGGGTGAAGAAAAAAATCCTGGTGGAGCCTCGTTGATGATTAAAGATGGGGTACTTGAAAATCCGAAGCCCCAAGCTATTTTAGCTTTGCATGTAAATACAATTTTAGAAGTTGGTGAATTAAGTTTTCGCAGCGGTAAAGTAATGGCCAGTGCTGATGAGATATATATTACTGTAAAAGGAAAAGGTGGCCATGCTGCATCCCCGCATCTTATTATTGATCCCATCCTTATCAGTTCTCATTTAATTATTGCACTGCAACAATTAATAAGCAGAAATAATAATCCTTTCAATCCGTCCGTTCTTTCTATTTCTTCTTTTAATGGCGGTAATACCACCAATGTTATTCCTAATGAAGTAAAAATGATGGGAACGTTCCGTGCCATGGATGAAGCATGGCGTTTTAAAGCACATGACCTCATCCGCAAACTAACTACCGACCTTGTACATTCCATGGGCGGAAAAGTTGACCTGCACATTGACGTAGGCTATCCTTGTGTAATGAATAATGAAAAAGTAACTGCCGCTGCTATGAGTAAAGCCGCTGAATATATGGGCAGCGATAAAGTAAGTGAAACAGAACTTCGTATGGGTGCCGAAGATTTTGGTTATTATGCGCAACAAATACCGGCTTGCTTTTATCGCCTCGGCACTATGAACAAAGCAAAGGGAATTACTGCCGGTGTACACACTCCTGTTTTTAATATTGATGAAAATGCGATTGAAATTGGGATGGGGATGATGGCCTGGTTGGGAAGTTCTGTTAATCCATAAGGTTTATAACTCTCTCATTTTAAAGTAATTTTCGATGAAATTGCTTAGGATTTTTATTTTGTACATTGCACCCCGCCTCAGATTAGTGAAGAAGATTGAACAATAAACCAGCAATATGTCAAACGACCTCCGCAAGCAACAGGCCCTCGAATATCATTCCAAAGGAAGGCCTGGTAAAATAGAAGTAGTACCAACCAAAGAAGCAAAAACACAAAGAGACCTCTCCCTTGCTTACTCTCCCGGAGTGGCAGCTCCTTGTTTAGAAATTGCGGCCGATGTGGAGAATGTTTACAAATACACGGCGAAAGGAAATTTGGTCGCCGTTATCAGTAATGGAACAGCTGTACTTGGCCTCGGCAACATCGGTCCCGAAGCCAGTAAACCGGTAATGGAAGGCAAAGGTGTTCTCTTTAAAATATTTGCTGATATAGATGTATTTGACATTGAGATCAATGAAACAGATCCTGTAAAATTTGTGCAGATAGTAAAAGCATTGGAGCCAACTTTCGGTGGCATCAATCTTGAAGACATTAAAGCACCGGAATGTTTTTACATTGAAACAGAATTAAAAAAAATACTGAACATTCCGGTAATGCATGATGACCAGCATGGTACGGCCATCATCAGCGCAGCAGCATTATTAAATGCACTGGAAATTCAGAAAAAGAAAATTGAAAAAGTAAAATTTGTCGTAAACGGTGCCGGTGCCGCAGCAATGGCCTGCATCATGTTGTATGAGTCATTAGGTGCCAAGCATGATAATTTTTTATTGTTTGATAGAAAAGGAGTATTGCATAAGGGAAGAACAGAACTCGAAGATTTCAAATTAAAGTTTGCCAATGCAAAAGGCGAAATGACACTGGCACAAGCCATGAAAGATGCTGATGTGTTTATTGGTTTAAGTGCAGGTAATTGTGTTACTGCTGATATGGTGAAAAGCATGGCAAAAAATCCTATCGTATTTGCGATGGCTAATCCCGATCCGGAAATAAGTTGGGAAGATGCGACGGGTGCAAGGAAGGATGTTATCATGGCGACAGGTCGCAGCGATTATCCTAACCAGGTAAACAATGTTTTAGGCTTCCCTTATATTTTTCGTGGGGCCTTAGATGTAAGGGCTACCCAAATTAATGAAGCCATGAAAATGGCTGCTGTAAAGGCATTGGCAGAGTTGGCAAAAACACCGGTGCCCGATATTGTGAATATGGCTTATAACGAAAAGAGTATTGTATTTGGCGAAAACTACATCATTCCAAAACCTCTTGACCCAAGATTGTTAGCCACTGTTGCGCCAGCCGTTGCCAAAGCTGCTATGGAAAGTGGTGTGGCAAAGCAACCAATAGCAAACTGGGAAACGTATGTTACTGACCTGAACAAACGACTTGGCCTCGATAACCAGGTAATGAGGGTAATTGGCAATAAGGCCCGTCGTGACCCTAAACGTATCGTTTTTGCAGAAGCAGACAACATTAAAATCCTGAAAGCAGCACAGATTGTTTTTGATGAAGGTATCGGTTATCCGATTTTGCTGGGCGATGAAATAAAGATTAAAAAAATGGCAGCCGCTAACGGTATTGATATTGAAGGCCTCCCCATTTTTGACCCCCGCAGCGAAGCCACGGAAGAAAGAAGGAATAAATATTTCGAAATATTTTTTGCAAAAAGAGGCCGAAGAGGTTTCAATGCGTATGAAGCAAAGAAAGTTATGCGGGACCGCAACTATTACGGTTGTATGATGGTGGAATGTGGTGATGCTGATGCGATGATTTCAGGTCTCGCCAAAAATTATCCTGATACCATTAGACCGGCACTCCAGACCATTGGTACTGAAGATGGAGTAAAGAAAATTGCCGGCATGTATTTAATGCTTACCAAGAAAGGGCCTTTGTTCCTTGCCGATACAACGGTAAATTTTAATCCCACCGCAGAAGAACTGGCGGAGATTACATTGATGGTAGCAAAAGAAGTCCGCAACTTTAATATCATTCCCCGGATTGCCATGCTGAGTTACTCCAATTTTGGCAGCAGCAGTTCTCCTGAAGCTCAATTAGTAGCTAAAGCAAGAAAAATAGTGAAAGAAAAAATGCCAACGCTGCTGGTAGATGGAGAAATGCAGGCAAGTGTGGCCTTCAATAAAGAATTGATGAAGGAAAATTATCCCTTTAGTGAATTGGCAGACAAAGATGTAAATACACTCATTTTCCCAAATCTTGCTTCGGGAAATATTGCCTATAACTTATTGAAGGAGTTGGAAACCGCCGATGCAGTTGGTCCGATATTACTTGGTTTAAAGAAGCCGGTACATATTCTTCAACTCGGATCATCAGTAAGAAGTATCATTAATATGGCATTAGTTGCGGTGGTAGATGCGCAAATAAAGAGTAAGATTGCGACCGATGAAATTGTACAAAAATCAAGGTGGTGGAAACGATTCAGAAAAGTAAGCAAGGATTTATAAATCGTTTGTATTTAACCAGCAATAAAAAATATCTTTCTACAAATAAAAGCCAGTAGCGAATAGCTTCTGGCTTTTCCCTTTTCATCCTGTATCTTAGCATATATAATATGACTATTTTCAGTGATATAGGCCGTTACCTCATGATGATAAAAGGCATGTTTTCCCGGCCGGAAAATGGCAGGATGTATTGGAAAGAATTCATTAAACAGTGTACAGAGATTGGCTTTGGTTCATTGGGCATTGTAGCCATTATTTCTGTTTTTATAGGTGCTGTTTCCACTATTCAAACCGCCTACCAGTTGGTAACACCGCTTATTCCCAAATCTACTATTGCACAAATTGTACGGGATACCGTAATTCTGGAATTTGCCCCGACACTTGTCTGCATTGTTTTGGCCGGTGTAGCAGGTAGCCGTATTGCCAGTGAACTGGGCAATATGAGGGTAAGTGAACAAATTGATGCACTCGAAATAATGGGCATCAACACCAAAACATATTTGATACTACCAAAAATTGCAGCATCATTGTTAATGATTCCATTACTGGTTGTTCTGGCTATGGCATTGGGCATCTTGGGTGGCAGGCTGGCAGCCACTGCCTCCGGTATTATTTCCGGAAGTATTTATGATAAGGGTCTGCTTGAATTTTTTGTGCCGTTTAATGTCATTTTCGCTTTAATAAAAGCTTACGTTTTCTCTTTTATCATTGCCAGCATCCCGGCATTTTACGGTTATTATGTACAAGGTGGGGCATTGGAAATAGGAAAGGCCAGTACTAAAGCGGTGGTGGTAAGTTGTATTCTGATATTATTTGCTGATTATTTATTGTCGGCATTATTATTACCTACCTAAAAAATAGTTTTGATCGAATTATAAATTTTAAAATACTCTCCGCCGCTTGGCGGAATGGGAGCATGATTGAAGTAAAAAATATTAAAAAGAGTTTTGGCGACAAAACGGTGATACAGGATGTAAGTTCTGTAATGAAAGCCGGGCAATGCAACCTTATTATCGGTTCCAGCGGCAGTGGTAAAACAGTACTGATGAAATGTATGGTAGGATTGTTTGAACCAGATGATGGTGATGTACTTTATGGTGGTCAAAATTTTACCGTGATGAAAGGTGCAGACAAAACAGAAATACGAAAAGAAATAGGTATGTTATTCCAGGGCTCTGCTTTGTTCGACAGCCAGACGGTGGAACAGAATGTAATGTTTCCGCTGAATATGTTTACCAAAGACACTCACAAAAAGAAACTGGACAGGGTAAATGAAGTACTGAACCGTGTCAATCTGGTTGACTCTAATAAAAAATTTCCTTCGGAGTTGAGCGGTGGTATGAAGAAAAGAGTAGCTCTGGCCAGGGCCGTTGTATTAAATCCCAAATATCTTTTTTGTGACGAGCCTAACTCCGGTCTCGATCCTCAAACATCATTGGTAATTGATAAACTGATACAGGAAATAACTGTTGAATATAATATTACAACTGTCATCAATACCCACGACATGAACAGTGTGATGGAAATCGGAAATTATATTCTTTATATGTACCAGGGGAACAAAGAATGGGAAGGCACCAATAAAGAAATCATCTTTAGTAAAAATCAACGGTTGAATGACTTCATTTTCGCCTCCGAATTTTTACGGGATGCCAAAGACATGCGGATGCTGGAAGAGAGCGGTAAAATTTCAAATGACCGGAACATGGAAGAATTATTGGACAAAGATGCTCCCACACTTGTACCTCCCCCGGATGAAGATAAATAATCATTGTATGAAAAAACTGTTGCCATTTGCAATACTATTCTTTCTTTTCACCCTGCTATCTTCCCATGAATTCTGGTTACAACCATCTTGCTTTATTCTAAAAAAAGGAGATAAAGCCAATATCAGGTTCCGGGTTGGCGAAAATTTTGAAGGAGATAACTGGAATGGTAATCGTTCCAAAATAAATTTTCTTTCTCTTTATTTAAACGGAATAAAAACAGACCTCGCCTCAACACTAACTGATAACAAAGGAGATTCTTTACAATATACATTTTCCCAGGAAGGAACTGCCACGGTTGTTTATAGTGGCTTGAATTCATTCATCGAACTGGAGCCAGCAAAATTCAACGCCTATCTACAAGAAGATGGTTTACGAAATGCCCTCGAATACCGGAAACAGCATAACGAGATGGATAGTATGAGTCATGAACTTTATCAACGAAGTGTAAAAACTATTTTACAGGTTGGTGAAAAATATGACACCACTTTTAAACAACCCACTCCTCTTCCGCTTGATATAATTCCGATGCAGCATCCTTATCTTATTAAAGACAGGCAAAAGCTTACGATGAAAGTCTTGTTCAACAAAAAACCATTAGTTGAACAACTCGTTAATATCTGGTACCGGTATGAAGGCAAAACGATGAAAGAGGAAGTATTGACTGACGAAAATGGCCTTATCAATTTCAAAATAAAAAAATCGGGGTGCTGGATGGTGAGCACAGTAAAAATGGTACATCTTGATAATGACCCCAAAGCCAATTGGCAAAGCTACTGGGGCAGTTGTACCTGGGGTTATGAATAACCTTTAACAAACGATTTCATTCGTAAATAATCTATTGGAATAATTGATGCTGTGAAGCTGGTATTATTTTTAACAAAACCCAGCTAACATGAAAAGACTTTACATTATTCTATCCTTTGCTATTATCATTTCCTCTTGTTCCACCGCAAAATTCCGCTACGTAGGAAGTAAAAATGCTCCCGTGCAGAATGTGGATGTCTTCGTAGATGAAAGAACAATTAAAAATCCATATGAAATAATTGGGAAAGGATATGGAGTACCAAACTGGAGACGAAAACTTGACCAGGAAAAAATGCTTGTCAGAGCTATTGATAAGGCTAAAAAAAACGGAGCGGATGCTATTTTTTTTAAAGAAACCTTTATACCAAGTCCCGGCACAACCGTAAGTACCCATACTAAAACAGACTCTATCGGTAAAAGTGTCATAACTAATTCAAACACATCTGTTAGCCCGGTTTATGGATATTTCAATAAGGAGATTCTCTTCCTGAAGTACAAGTAATAAGAAAGCTTGAATTGCTTACATTTGCCGGACTTATTTAAAATCGGCTTATGAGCATTCTCGTCAATAAAAATTCGAAAGTATTAGTACAAGGCTTTACCGGAACAGAAGGCACTTTTCATGCTACACAAATGATTGAATATGGCACTAATGTGGTGGGGGGAGTCACTCCCGGTAAAGGCGGAAGCACTCACCTGGATAAACCCGTATTTAATACCGTAGCCGATTGTGTAAAAGCGACCAATGCCGATGTCAGTATCATATTTGTACCGCCTGCCTTTGCTGCTGATGCCATTATGGAAGCCGCTGATGCAGGTATCAAATTGGTGGTTTGCATTACCGAAGGCATACCTGTTCAGGATATGGTAAAAGTAAAAAATTATTTGCAGGGAAAAAGTACAAGATTAGTTGGGCCCAACTGTCCCGGTGTTATCACTGCCGGAGAATGTAAAGTCGGCATCATGCCCGGATTTGTATTTATTCCCGGTCGTATTGGTATTGTTTCAAAATCCGGCACACTGACTTATGAAGCTGCTGACCAGGTAGCAAAAGCTGGTCTTGGCATTTCTACTGCGGTGGGTATTGGCGGCGATCCCATCATCGGAACTACCACTAAAGAAGCTGTTGAATTATTTATGAATGATGAAAATACTGATGCAATAGTTATGATTGGTGAAATTGGTGGGGGTATGGAAGCAGAAGCAGCTAATTGGATCAAAGCAAACGGAAATAAAAAACCGGTGGTTGGTTTTATTGCTGGTCAAACCGCACCTCCCGGTCGTCGTATGGGACATGCCGGAGCCATTGTTGGCGGAGCCGATGATACAGCAGCAGCAAAAATGAAGATCATGGCTGAATGTGGCATTCATGTAGTAAGCAGCCCCGCCGATATTGGAAAGAAGATGGCTGAAGTAATACCCCCTTCCCCTAAAGGGGCATAGTGACAAACTCAAAAAATTTAAAAAGCCTCTCCAACTTTCTGGAGAGGCTTTCCATTTTATACTCTTTATACCAATATGAATTATATAATAGACCAAAATTGATTAGAAAAGATATAGCTAAAAGCACAGATACTTTTTATCTTATTTTTTTCAACATCCTTACAAATGGTTTCTAAATAAA
>JBKJIX010000218.1:0-51746 GCA_046598205.1 Chitinophagaceae bacterium | reverse complement strand
CTAAGAAAACACAAAGTTCACAAAGAAAAATTCCTTTACTTTCAATACGTTGTGTTCTTCGTGAAAAACTTTGTGGGCTTTGTGCTCCTTGTTTATAGACTTTTGAGACAGCCTCTTTTTTTATTCTCTGCTAAATCGTGTTATTATATTTTCCAATCCACCACCTCATTTTCCCATTCGGGGCGGTAGGGTGTAGCAGCTTTAATGTAATTATCTGTATAGCCCTCAATCATATCGTTCTTATCTTTTCCTTCAAACAATACTTTGCGGATTTGCCCTGCATGTTGTTGAGTAAAGTATTGCAGTTTCATGTAAGAAAGATTGCGCAGCGTTTTGTTCCTTTCATTACGGATATTGACTGGAACAACCGGCTTCAATGTCAGTGCATGAGTATTATCTCTTTCAGAATAAGTGAACACATGCAGATATGAAATATCTAAGGAATGAAGAAAGTCAAATGTTTCTTTAAAATCTTCATCGGTTTCGCCGGGAAACCCTACGATAACATCTACGCCGATAGCACAATGAGGCATTAATGTTTTAATCAACGCTACTCTCTCTGCGTATAGTTCTCTTTTATACCGCCGCCGCATTAACCCTAATATTTTATTGCTGCCACTTTGCAATGGAATATGAAAATGAGGCATGAATTTATCGCTGTTGGCAACAAACTCAATAATCTCATTTGTTAACAGGTTCGGTTCGATAGATGAGATACGATAACGTTGAATACCTTCTACTTTATCCAGTTCTTTTACCAAGTCAAAAAAATCTTCTTTCTTTAAAGTTTCTAAAGCCCCCCCTGCGGGGGTTGGGGGGCGGAAATCACCGAGGTTTACACCCGTTAACACAATTTCTTTTACTCTATGTCTCGCTAAATGGTTAGCATTGGCTACCACATTTTCAATTGTATCACTCCTGCTTTTCCCTCTCGCCATCGGGATGGTACAAAAGGAGCAATTATAATCACAACCATCCTGTACTTTCAAAAAAGTTCTCGTTCTGTCATTTACCGACCAGGAAGAATGAAAGCCGGATACTTCTTCAATATCGCAACTGCAGATTTTTGCTGAATCACCTTTCACCAGTTCACGGATATGATGGGCTATATTAAATTTTTCCGCAGCACCTAATACTAAGTTCACCCCCGGTATTTCTGAAATTTCTTTTGGTTTTAATTGGGCATAACAACCTGTAATGACGACAAAACTTTCCGGTGCTTTTCGTTGTATGCGACGCACCAACTGGCGGCATTCTTTATCTGCATTGTCAGTAACGGAACAGGTATTAATCACATACACATCTGCCAGGTCGTCAAAAGCTTTTTTCTCAAAACCTTCATTTTCCAACAGACGGGAAAGAGAAGATGTTTCGGAAAAATTGAGCTTGCAACCGAGAGTATGAAAGGCTACTGTTCTTGATTCTGCCATGCAACTACGCCTACTTGCTTAAAGGGAAGGCCGCTATTGTAAGTGTGGCTTCGTTGCACAAGTAGAGGTACAAAGATAAACCAGCTAAGGGAGGATTAAGTTTGATTTCGCTGGTTTTTTAATTTCAGTACTTTTAAGCCAAATGTTTGAAAGTGAATAAGAAATGGATTCCATACATCCTGATTTTGCTGATGGTAATTGCTATTATTATTATCAAACAGTGCAAAAGCGGCAAGGAACCGGCACCCAGGCCAAAAGTTACCAATAATGATAAGCCGAAGGATCCGGCCAGTAATAAGACCGACAGGGATAAAGCCTTTGACCGCCGGACTTCTTATCTTGAATATAGTAACCATGCAAAATGCCGGATGCAGTGCCGCAAAATTTCGCAGGCTGAAGTGGAAGATATAATGCGGGATGGAAAAATAAATTACAACAAAAGTGATTTGCAAAATGCAAGATGTCCCCGTTATGCGGTGGAAGGGGTTACCCGTGATGACCAACGGGTGAGAATTGTGTATGCGCAATGCAATGAATCAACAACAGTGGTGACCGTTATTGATTTAGAAACTGATTTTAAATGCAGTTGCCCCGGTGATGATGATAAATATAAAAACCGGAACTGATGAAGCAATTGCTTAAGCCGCTGCAATGGATTTACAGCATTTATGCCTTCCTCATCTTCATCGCTGTAATGTTATTGATTTTCCCGTTTGCTATTCTCGCCAGTTTTTTTGGAAGGATAAGAGGAGGCAATATGGTAATGCAGCTTTGTATGCTCTGGGCCGACCTGTGGTTTTTCCTGATTTTTATCTGGCACAAAAAAATATATGAATCACCACATGATAAAAGCAAGCAATATATTTTCCTGACAAACCATATTTCTTATATTGACGCAGCCATGATTCCCAAAGCCTACCGCCAACCGGTAAGGCCATTGGGCAAAATAGAGATGAGTAAAGTGCCGGTGTTTGGTTTTATTTACAGAAATGCGATTGTAACCGTTGAAAGGAGCAGTGCTATCAACCGGGCTAACAGTGTACGGGTATTAAAATCGCTTATCAATAAAGGTATTTCTGTATTGGTTTTTCCGGAAGGGACATTTAATATGGGAACTACACCATTAAAAGAATTTTATGATGGTGCGTTTCGGGTGGCTATTGAAACACAAACGCCGGTAAAACCTGTTTTGTTTTTGGATGCCTACCGCAGGATGCCGTATGAAAGTTTGTTTTCGATGAGTCCTGGCCAAAGCCGGATTGTTTATTTGGATGAAATATCAGTGTCTTCTTATACTCTTAAAGATGTAGGAAGATTGAAGGATGAAGTGTATGCCATCATGGAAAAGAAATTGATTGAATATGATGCGGCGTGGAGAAAAGTCACCTCCATCCGCTAAAGGGGAGCAGTACAGACTCTTTAATTCATAGTTATCTTTACCCTTTTAAATGCAGGAAGAAATGCCCCTATCCCCTGAAGGGGGACAATACAAGACTCCTTAATTCATCATTATCTTTAGTACTTCGAATGCAAGAAAGTAATTCCGATATACAAAATTTTCACTCCCCTTTAGGGGATAGGGGCGTTGTTGGTGTTTATGCAGAAATAATCATACCCGCAGCCTTACCCAAAAACTATACCTGGTCTGTTCCGGCCCATTTACTCGAAGCGGTAAAACCCGGTTGCAGGGTAGAAGTAAACCTCGGTAAAAGCAAGAAATATGCTGGCATTGTAAAAAAATTACTGACAGATAAACCTGAGTTTATTGAAACAAAAGATATTCTGAATGTGCTGGATGCGGAACCGGTAGTGTTTGAAGAGCAGCTGAAACTATGGGAGTGGATCGCCTCTTATTATATGTGCAGCGAAGGAGAAGTGATGGCAGCGGCGTTGCCGGCACATTTTAAACTATCCAGCGAAACGATTATTGTTTATAATGAAGAATACGGCGATAATTTTTCGGCCCTCAATCATGATGAATATATCGTTGCAGAAGCATTACTGATAAAAAAAGAATTGCGGCTAACAGAAGTGCAGCAACTGCTGGACTCATCGCATGTCTATCCGGTTATCAATAACCTTATCAATAAAAAAACCTGTTTTGTATGGGAAGCATTAAAACAAACCTATGCACCCAAAAAGGAAACGTATGTGCTGCTGAACCCGGAGTATGATAATGAAGACAAACTCTCTGACTTGCTTAATAACTGGACTAAGGCTCCCAAGCAGATGGAACTCTTGCTTAGTTATCTCCATTTGATGAAAACAGAAGGCGAGGTAGTAAAATCAACACTACTGAAAAAATCAGGGGCCACAGATGCACAGCTAAAGGGTTTGGTGGAAAAGAAAATCCTTTGGCTGGAGAAGAAAATTATTGACAGAATAAAATACCTGCCCAAAAATGTGCAGATTGATTTTGAACTGAGCGAAGCACAGCAAAAAGCATTGGAGCAGGTAAAAGAAAAACTCGGGGCAAAACCAGTTTGTTTGCTGCACGGTGTTACTTCCAGCGGCAAGACGAATATTTATATCAAACTGATTGAAGAATATATCAAACAGGGCAAACAGGTATTGTATATGCTGCCGGAGATTGCACTTACCTCACAGGTGATACGAAGATTGCAAAAACATTTTGGCGGCTACATTGGTATCTATCATTCTAAATTTTCGCAAAATGAACGGGTGGAAATCTGGAACAAGGTAAAAAATGGGGAACTACGGGTAATACTTGGTGCAAGGTCTTCGGTTTTTTTGCCGTATCAGAATCTTGGAATGATTATCTGTGATGAAGAAAATGATACATCTTACAAGCAACAGGAACCTGCACCAAGATACAATGGCCGTGATGCAGCGATTTATTTTGCTTCTTTATTTAATGCCAGAACACTTTTAGGTAGTGGCACACCATCTGTTGAAAGTTATTATAACGCCACTACAGGTAAGTATGGTTTGGTAGAACTATTGGTACGCTACGGTGATTTGCAACTACCGCCAATTGAAATTATTGATACCAAAAAAATAATGCAGAAAGACAGGTCGAAAGTGATGCTGTCGCCTCAACTGATAGAAGCAGTGAATGAAGTAATGGCCCGCAACAACCAGGTCATACTTTTTCAGAACCGCCGTGGCTACTCGCCTTACCAGGTTTGTGGCACCTGTGGCTGGATACCACAATGCAAATATTGCGATGTATCGCTGACCTTTCATAAACTTACCAACAGGTTGGTTTGCCATTACTGCGGTACCACTTATCCGCCCGTACATACCTGTGCCGCCTGCGGCAGTGATAAGTTTACACAACGGAATTTCGGGACTGAAAAAATTGAAGAACAGTTACAGGAAACTTTTCCCGATGCCAAAGTAGCAAGGATGGATATGGATACGGTGAAAGGCAAGAATGCACATGATGTGCTGATACAGCAGTTTGAGCAAAAACGGATTGATATATTGGTCGGTACACAAATGGTAGTAAAGGGACTTGACTTTGACAATGTTGATTTAGTGGGCATATTAGATGCAGACGGCTTATTGCACTTTGCAGACTTTAGAGTGAATGAAAGGGCTTTCCAACTGATGGAGCAGGTGAGTGGCCGTGCCGGAAGGAAACCCTCCTACGTTGAAACTCCGACGGGTAAAAAAGAAGCAGCAAAAGTAATTGTACAAACTTCTCAGCCTGCACACCCGGTATTACAATTTGTACAGCAGCATGATTATAAAATGATGTTTACCGAAGAACTAAAAAAGCGGAAAGAATTTTTCTACCCCCCATTCTCCCGTATCATTCATGTTACGTTCAAGCATAAAATAAAAGAAGTAGTGGAAAGGGCCGCACAGCAATATACTGAAGCGTTGAAAGGAAAATATGGCCAGTACATTGTTGGCCCGGCAGAACCAGTTATTGGCCGTATACGAAACCAATATCTCTTCGAACTCTTATTGAAGCTGCCGAGAGATGGTAAAACTATTAATCAATGTAAGAAGGATTTATTGGAACAAGTGGCAATACTGCATCAGCATAAAAGCTATAGAAGTGTGACGGTGGTGGCGGATGTGGATGCGGTGTAAAAAGCAAGATTGCCGTCAGTCATTACGATACTTTACGAAGTTTTTCCAGCAGGAGGGCTTTGTTTGATTTTGAAACAGGTATATTTTCTCCCTGGATGTTAAGACTATTGGCGGTAAAATCTTTTACTTTTTTCACATTCACTATATAGGAGCGATGCACTTTTATAAGTTTTTCTTTATTCATTGTTTCTTCAACAGCCCGCAGTGAGTTATGGGCAACGTATTTTTTTTCTGATGTTACATATTTTACATAGTCACCCATTCCTTCGATATATAAAATATCATCATAAGTAAGGCGGATATAACTGCCATTGCTTTTTATAACAATATCGTTCTTTGTCTTAGTTGTTTCCGAAACTATGTTTGTAGAAGATTGCTGTACTTTATTTACTGCATCAAGGAAACGGTTATAATCAACTGGTTTTTTTAAAAAATCTGCTACATTGTACTGAAATGCTGTAAAAGCGTAGTCAGTTTTAGAGGTGGTCATGATGACCTTGGGTAAATAGGAAAGCTGGTCAAGCATCTGAAATCCGTTGATGCCAGGCATCTCTACGTCAAGAAATACCAGGTCAACCTCCGAATTTCGGAGATAGAAAATGGCATCTAACGCATTCTGAAATGTGTTTTTAACTATTACTTTACCCGACTTGTTACAGAATCGTTCTATAAATTTTCTTGATAACGGTTCGTCATCTACAATGATGCAGTTTATATTCATGCGGCGATAGTTTTCATTCTGAATATTTCTCTTTCGATTAGCAGCAATGCGTCTTCTATCTCTTTAAATAGTACCAGGCAATCCTGCTCAATCTCATTTGTATTCGACACTGCATCACAAGCCACAATTATAGTTTCTGTCTTTTCAGTAAGCGAAGGAAGCCCGACAAAACTGAAAGTGGGTTTTATTTTATGTAGTTTTTGTCTCATACCGGTTAGTACGTTTCCATTGAAATCATTTTTAATTGTATCGAATTCTGATTTTGTGCTGTTGAGAAATTCTTCAAATACTTCCTGTGCATATGAAAGATCGTCTTCATAAAGCGATTGAAGAAATTTTTGATCAAGTTTGTTGTCAAAAACGAATGTCATACTGGTAAGTTTACGGGTTCTGAATAGTAAAATAACGTAGGAATATTTTATCCTTTTAATTAAATACCTAAAGTCATTCTTTAACGTTCATGTTTGGATGATATTGTGAAAACAAAACCAATCTCCTTTGATTAACACTATGCAACAACAGGCACCAGCTGATAGCAGGCTTAAAAACTTATTAACCGAACTCTTTGACTGGTTTTTTGCCGGCAAGTATCTGTATGAAGATATTTTTACAGTACGTTTACGTTCTTACCAGGTTACTGCTTTTGTAGTATTGTTTGTATGCTCATTTCTAAACTTCCTCAGTGCGTTAAGTTATAGCTACATTATTACTTCACTGGCATGTATCAGCCTTATTTTTGTACGGCATTTTATCGAAAGGAATAATACAAAGACTGCCTACATATTGTTGTTGCTTAGTCTGAATATTCCATTGGCGTTGCTGGTGTATGTAGAGGGGTTGCGTTCAGGGGCATTCCTTTTTTTCTTTCCTTGTGTTATCAGCTTTGTATTTCTAGCGGATTTTACCAATAAGGTTGAAACAATCCTTACGTACACTATTTGCATCAGCTCCTTTATTGTTGCTATCCTTGTTACTCCAAATATCAGCTCAGTTCAAACAATCAATGGAAGAACCTATGCACAACATTTTAATATCAACGTTATTTTGTCTTTTTTGCTGATAGGGTGGATGTCAATTTCTTTAGCAAGAGAGAATCACCGAAAGCAGACCATGCTAAGAAATAAGGAGATATTTCTAAATACAATATTTAACAGTTCTCTGGATGGATATGTTATAATGAATATTGAAAATGGGCTTATAAGTAATCATAATTTCCAGGCCGGTCGTATGTATGGTGTTACTGAAACCGAATCGCTTATCGGGACGCCTTTTCGCAGGTTGTTTTATCAATTTTCGCAGGGCGATAACCAGGAAGAACTTTATAAGCTTGTCTGTAACCCATCACAAAACTGGGAGGGGGAACTCACCAGTGTAAGCCTTAATGGTTCGCAATTTCCGGGTAATATCCGTATTACTTCTTTTGAGTACGATAGTATGCAGTTTAAAAAAATTGTTATTACAGATATAACAGAAAAGAAACAAATGCTAAACGAACTTAAAACAGCGAAAAGAAAAGCGGAAGAGTTGGCCGCAGTTAAATCACAGTTTCTTTCTCATATGAGCCATGAATTACGAACTCCTTTAAATGGTATTATCGGAACTACAAGCCTGATGTTACAGGATAAGTTTCTTCCTGAACAGAAGGAGCAGCTCAATGTGCTTAAATTTTCTTCCGAGCATATGCTTAGCCTTATTAATGATGTACTTGATTTGAGTAAGCTTGATGCTGATAAGATAAAACTGGAGAGTATATCGGTGGACATTCCTAAATTCATCAACAATCTTATGCAGGCGTTTACCAACCAGTTTAAAGACAAAGGTTTATTACTTGAGGCAGAAATTGATCCAGACTTGAAACGACCTGTACTTGGCGACCCTACAAGATTGAACCAGGTATTAGGAAACCTGCTTTCCAATGCATTAAAATTTACTTCGTCTGGTTCTGTAAAACTTTCTGTTAAAGCTATTTCAATAAAAAGTGATACCAATCATATTGAATTTAGTGTTTCCGATACTGGCATCGGAATCAGTGAAGAGAAAAGGAAAACTATATTCGAACAGTTTACCCAGGCTGATGTTAAAACTACCCGTAAATATGGCGGCACCGGCTTAGGGCTTAGTATCAGTAAAAAACTAGTTGAGATGATGGGAAGCCAGTTGAAAGTGGAAAGCAAATTCAACAGAGGCAGCAGGTTTTATTTTGACATTACTATTCCAGTAAGCAAAAGCAGGGAGAAAGTATTTATTAGTAGTAATGAGTTAAATCAGAACCCAAAGTTGAATGGCCTTAAAGTACTTATTGCAGAAGATAATCCTGTTAACATGATGATTGCAGCAAGGTTTCTTGAAAAGTGGGGGGTTAGCTATGCAAAAGCTACCAACGGGTTAGAGGCGATCTCTCTTTTTGAGCAACAAAATTTTGATATACTGCTACTTGATCTTGATATGCCTGATATGGATGGTTATGGTGCATTAGATGCAATACGAAAAACAAACAAGGGAATACCTGCTATTGCATTTACAGCAGCAGTTTTTGATAATATGAGGGAAAAGCTAACAGAATGCGGATTTAATGATTACGTTCAGAAACCATTCCGCCCGGAAGATCTCCATTCAAAACTGGTCTCATTTTCAGGGGATTCTATGAAAAGAGCATAGCTATTCCAGTTATGATTATGGCAGATTGGCGATTGAGCGAAGAAATAATGCCGTTCGGCGAATTGGGATTGCACACCCAAAGTCTGCGATATACTTTTACATCACTAACAATCCAGTATAAATATCCAAATCCAAAAAGTCCAAATGAAATTTCCGGTATCCGAGAAAAACCATCTAAGTCCTAATGAAATCCCTGATATCCTGAAGAACCATTCATCATCCAATGAAAACCAGACGAATCCAAATCCTTTAATTTTAAAACATGCTAAATGATTTAAAATTTACTAACCAGTCCAATCTATGAAAAGCTTACATGTTGAAATCTGTATCTTTGAAAACCACAGATTATAATTTAAATTGATTTCAACATACACACGACAAACCCGGCAATTGCCGGGTTTTGTTTTTTTATATTATGCGCCAGGTAAAAGTTTCTTATAGAACTGCGAAAATCTTTATTTCAAATTCTTATCAAACCAATCCGCAAACTCCAAAAATTCCGGCAGCATGGTAGCAGGATTGTGAACGCCGCCTTTCTTAATAATAAACTTATTTTCAATGCCAGCTTCTTTTAGCCGGGCAACAAATGTTTCTGATTGCTGCAAAGGCACAGTCAAATCTGCATCACCATGAATAATAAAAATGGGCGGGTCATCTGCTGAAACAAAATAGATGGGTGACATCTCTTTTGCTATCTTGTTTCTTGCACTGGTATCAGTAATATGGTCGTAGGTTGTGGTAAGCTCATTCCATTTTGTAAAATCGAGTGCACCGTATATCCTGTTGGCTAACTGCAAATTTTTATTGTTGATAAAACTAAAACCAGGTCCTCCCCAGTTAAGACAGTCTGTAGGTGGATAAAGCACTGCCGCTGCCTGCACCCTGGATGACATACGATTCACCGGGTCTTGTGCTGCACTATCTATTTTTTCATCGGCCATCGCTACTGCCAGGGAAAGGTGACCACCGGCAGACCCTCCTGTAATACCGATTTGGTTGGGGTTTATCTGCCATTGCTTTGCATTGTACCGGATATAGCGGACGGCTCTTTTCACATCTTCTATTTCATCGGGAATTGCATATCGTGGTTGTGACCCCAATATAACAAGGAAAACTGTAAATCCTTTGTCCAAAAACATCGCTGACGGACGAATAGTTCTTTCGGCCTGTTGATAAGAAGAAAACCAGGAACCCGCAATTACCCAAACGATTGACTTACCATTTGATTTTACTCTTGGTTTTACATGAAGCATCGTCAACGCTATGCCGTCTTTTCTTCCGTAAATCAATTCGTCCACTGTATAATTTTCGGTACCCTGCGCCATTATTTTATCCATCACCGGTCTCCATCGTTTATCAGTTCGGATGGAATTAAAATCTTTATCGGCTTCCATTCCGTTTGCATCACCTTGCGAAACGGCTGATGATTTTGAAAGCAGGTTAAGAAAATAAAAGGCACTGTCAGCAACATTCGCTAATGTCCACCTGCTTGAAGCCCGCCAAATATTACTCACATCCGTTTCCTTTCCTTGCATTTTTATGCCGGCAGAATAAGCCATAGCAGAATTTTTATAGTCTTTTAATTTATAAAGAGAATCTCCCTTTTTATATAGGGCATCTGCAGTTTGTCCAAACGAAATATGTACGGCGATAAAACAGCAGGCAAAAAGAAAACTTTTCATATTAGTTAAGTTGTTTCGTGATGCAATTTTTAGGTAGGTATTACTGATAAAATGTACTTTTTTGGTAATTACTTTTTCAATAGGTATTCTGCCACAGCTTCTTCTGCTAATTTATATCCATTTGTCAGCATATCAGCACCTTTGTCTTTTACAAAATCATTACCCTGGCCGAGGTTAGTAAATAGTATTACACAAAGGCCCTCATTCGGAAAACGGTAAAACGCAGTGCCTGCAGTTCCTGTAAGCGACACACTTTGAAAACCATTTATCTCCCTGACAAGGCAACCCATTCCCCAGTTACTTCTGCCGGAAGCGGCAGGGCTTCCATCCACTAAAATAAATGGCTTTAGCATTTGCTGATAAGTTTCTTTTTTAACCAACGAATTAGTAAGAAGTACTTTATCAAACAATAACATGTCGCCTGGCGATGATAATATCCCTGCAAAACTGTTGCAGTCCAGCGATTGTAAATTTTGTTCCAGCGACCAGCGTATCCATTTGCCTTTTCTCAGGGTATAGCCCTGTGCCTTATCAGGTATCCTGGCTTCTGCATCAATGAAAGAGGAATTACTCATTCCTGCTTTGTTGAAAATATTTTTTTGGATAAAATCATTATACGTTGTTCCACTCAGATGTTGAATAATCACCCCCAAAAGGAAAAAAGCGGAGTTACTGAAGTAAGCTGCCTTGCCTGTAAAAGAATATTGCCGTTGCGACATTAAATAATATTGCTGCTCTCTTACTGTGTACCGCACATTAGCCGGACTGTGCAGCATATTATAATCAAAATGCTCCGGGTTCAGGCCATGCGAATGATATAGCAGGTGGCGAACAGTGATGTAGTTCCAGAACGATGGAAGTGAATCAATGTATTTGGTAATAGAACTATCCGGGTGCAGTTTACCCTGTTCCCATAGTATTGCTATGCCAAGCGCAGTAAACATATTAGTGATAGAGCCTGTTTCGAAAACGGTAGTGGCTTGTGGGGTGGTTTTAAATTCAAGGTTAGCATATCCGTAACCCTTTTCTTTCAGCACTTTTCCATCTTTTGCAATCATCAGGAATATACCGGGCACACTGTCCTTTTGTCTCCAGTTTTCAATATAGCTGTCCCATTTGTCTGGTTTGCCGGAAGCATTCTTTTTTTGTGAAAAGGATACGATTGAATGCAGGATAATAATTGAAAGCAGAAAAGATTTTAGCATAAGTACAGATACTTTATTTGTATAAATTTATACGCAAAGATGGGAAAACCTGTTTGTTGGGAGTTAATAAAGAAAAATCAGGACTTTTACAGTATGCAAATTCAGGAAAATATTTCATTAAAGCCATATAATACATTTGGTATTGATGCCAAGGCAAAATTCTTCGCCAGCTTTAAGAACGATGAAGAGTTAGTAGAACTCGTCACTACAGACTCCAGGCTTCCTACTCTGATACTTGGCGGCGGCAGCAATATCTTACTCACCAAAGATTTTGCCGGACTTGTATTGAAGAATGAAATAAAGGGAATTACTGAATTGCATGAGGACAGCGAATATGTGTATGTAAAAGCCGGGGCGGGAGAGAACTGGCATCGGTTTGTACTGCATTGCATTAACAGAAACTGGGCGGGGGTGGAAAACCTTTCATTGATACCGGGCAATGTTGGCGCATCACCCATGCAAAATATAGGGGCTTATGGTGTAGAGGTAGAGGATTTGTTTTGGGATCTGGAAGCCTGGCATATAAAAGAAAAAAAAATAGTGACGTTTACAAAAAATGATTGCGGATTTGGTTACCGGGAAAGTGTATTTAAAAGAAAGTATAAAGACCAGTTTGTAATACTGAATGTAACGTATCAACTAAGAAAAACGCCAAGGTTTAATACCAGCTATGGTGCCATCGAACAGGAGTTGGAAAAAATGGGAGTGAAGGAACTCAGTATTAAAGCGGTTTCCGATGCTGTTATTGCCATCCGTTCCTCCAAATTGCCCGACCCGGCCAAGATTGGAAATGCGGGAAGTTTTTTTAAAAATCCATCTGTATCAGCTACGCAATTCAATATGCTGAAATCAAAATTCGAAAATATTATCGGGCATGAAAACCTGGATGGTACGGTTAAACTTGCCGCCGGTTGGCTAATCGAACAATGCGGTCCGCAGGACTCCGTGAGCTGGAAGGGTTTTCGGTTGGGAGATGCCGGATGTCATGCGAAACAGGCTTTGGTACTGGTAAACTATGGCCATGCAAAGGGCAATGAAATTTATAACCTTAGCGAAGAGATATTAAAAAGCGTAAGAGAGAAGTTTGATGTAACGTTAGAGAGAGAGGTTAATATTATTTAAAGCAGCATTTATATTTATCTGCAATCGTAAAATTTAAAAGTTTAAAATGAAACTATTTGTTTCCTTCAGCCTTTTGCTAATCTCAGCTATAAGTAATGCCCAGCGTAAACAAGTGCAATCATTATCTGTGGAACTGGGAAAGAATGGCGTTGTTATAAACATCATTTATGATCACCAGTTTGCACCAACTGGTTTTGGGTTGAGGGTGGGTGCAGGTTCAAATTTTGCAAAATATCTCAGGGCTTATACAGCTACTGCAGGCGGTTACAAGTTGTTTGGGGCAAGTAACAGCTTGTTTGAATTGGGTGTTGATATTCAGTACCTTGATATTGATGAAGTGAGTGATGACCAGAAAGGGTTTACATTGGTTTACCCTGACTTTTCAACTCAGACATTCTTTACTTCTTTGAACTTAGGTTTAAGAAAGTATTTTAAAAAGGGAGTGTTCCGGATTGGCATTGCGCCGGGGCTTACAAAGCATGGATTTTTACCCGGTGCATATTTGTCTTTTGGTTTTATCTGGTAATGAGTTAATACTGAAAACGTCAACATACAAAAATCATGGCAGAAGCTAACATTATTTAACTTTTTGGATGCAGCGTTTATTTGATATAAATTGCCAGTTAATTCAAACATTTTTTATGAGAAAAATCATTTTGCTTTCGGGCATTCTTTTGTGCTTGCTGCAGGCCGGTATTTCCCAGGACAAAATTTACCGCAACAATGGTAAAGTAGTGGAAGCCAAAATAATTGAAATCGGCTCCAGTGAAATCAAATACAAGGAATTTAATAATCTCGATGGGCCAATTTATGTATTGGAAGCGGACAGAATTAAAAAAATAGTATTTCAAAACGGTAAAGAACAAAAGTTTGAGGACAACCTGAAAGACCCTGAGCGGTATGCCGGGCAGCGTAATAAAGCTATAAAACTTAATTTTCTCTCTGCTCTATACGGATATTCAGAAATTGGATTTGAAAAAAGTACAGGTGTCGGCAAAGGTTTTGAAGTTTCATTAGGTATTATCGGTGCCGGTAAAGCCGGCATACTTGATTACTATAACAGCCAATTGGGCGAAGTAAAAAGAAGCCCTTTTGGTGCTTTTGTTTCCGGCGGCTATAAGTTTGGAAAACTGCCTGACTTCATTTTGTTTGGCAAATCAAAAGCAACACATATCATGCAGGGAACTTATGTGAAGCCTATTGTGTATGTCGGTAATTATACAGAAAACAGAGTTGTCTATAAAGCCAATAATTCTTACGAAGTAGGCGAGCAAAATGTAACTTTTGGTGCGTTGCAAATAGAAGTAGGAAGGCAATGGGTATTAGGTGAAAAATTGGTGCTGGACATTTATGAAGGCATCGGTTATGGCTTTGATAATAAAAAGGACAGCTATGAAGATATATACTCCGGTTATTACGATAATGCCGCTGCTTTCAATTATGTAAATGCAAGGGCTGGTAAAAGTCCTGGGTTATCATTTACTTTTGGCCTCAAACTGGGGTGGTTGCTTAAATAATCTACGGTTCCGGATAAAAAATTATATGGGTTCTGCTGTAAAGCAGAACCTTTTTTTATGCTTCTTCATCAAATTCAAAATCCTTTTCGGTAAAGTTCATCATACTGCCCATCAGGTCTTTAAACTCCACTTTGTTCTCAAAAATTTTCTTACTTATCAGCGAATAAGAAGAAAGCCCATGCAGTACAAACTCCATCAACAAAGCAGCTTGTTCTTCACTCACCTTCGGAAAATATTTTTTTACTAACGGATGCAGACCATCCACTTTATACAATAGTAGAATTTTGTCTTTATCCAAAGTATTGAAAGAAATATTCAGGTTATTGCCCTTGTCAAACCATTGTGTGATGGAACGGTAAGGGTTATCATCTTTTTGTTCTTCCTGCGAAGGCTTACGGTCCCGATAGCTATCGGGATTCTTCCTTTTCTTTAATGTATCCGGGTTTGGGAAATACTCTGCAAATTGTGAACGGATGGCTTTGTCCACCAAATTCATTGCTACCTGGTAAGGTCCTTCCTGTTCACCTTCATATACTAATTCCACTTTCCCGGTAATGGAAGGAATGATGCCTACCAGATCATTCATCCAGACCTGTGTTTGTTTTTCATTATTGATGATGGCTCTTCTTTCTGCAGAGCTCACCGCATTTTCAAAAGCTGAAATAGTAAGCCTTGCACTCACCCCACTTTTCTTATCTACAAATTCACTGCTTCTTGCTTCAAAAGCAATTTGTTCTATCAATCTTTTTACGAGGTCGCTTACTTTTACCATTGCTTTTTGTTCATCACTTATTTCAGCTTCCTGTTCGGTTATCTCCAGTGCATTTTCCAACGACTTTGGGTAATGTGTTAATATCTGGCTTTCAATACGGTCTTTTAACGGGGTAACGATTGAGCCACGGTTTGTATAGTCTTCAGGATTAGCAGTGAACACAAACAAAATATCTAACGGTAATCTCAGTTTGAATCCACGGATTTGTACATCACCTTCTTCTAAAATATTAAAAAGAGCAACTTGAATTCTTGCCTGCAAGTCTGGCAATTCATTGATGACAAATATGCCCCGGTTACTTCTTGGAATGATGCCATAATGGAGAACTCTTTCATCAGCGAAGCTCAATTTTAAATTGGCTGCTTTAATAGGGTCTATATCGCCAATCAAATCAGCTACACTTACATCCGGTGTCGCTAATTTTTCTCCGTACCGCTGACTGCGATGCACCCATTCAACAGGAGTGGTATCCCCTTTTTCGGCCACCAGATCCACCGAAAATTTGGAAACAGGATTCAATGGGTCATCGCTTATTTCACTACCACTGACTACAGGAATATACTCATCCAGCAACTCTGTCATCTGCCTTGCCATTCTTGTTTTGGCTTGCCCCCTTAATCCCAAAAACAAAATATTGTGTTTGCTGAGCAATGCTCTTTCAACATCCGGTATCACGGTGTCTTCATAGCCAACAATTCCGGAGAAAGTAGGATCACCTTTTTTGAGTTTTGCAATCAAATTCTGCCGTATCTCTTCTTTGATACTTTTAGATTGATAGACGCTAGCTTTAAGTTCGCCGAGTGTTTTTATTTTTTTGATGTTCATTTTAGTTATTTTTTTTTATTTTATTGCCAGCTTTAGTTTTTCATGGCATCTTCGTTGCGAACTTGTTCTGTTATTGTTTTCTTTCAGTGAAAGGAAACAATAATCACTCTTCATCGGTTTGTTCGCTACTCATCGACCCACCCCGGATTACTTATTTTATAGTTTTCATTTATTCGCCCCTCCGAGGATGGGAGGTGTCCTAAATTTTAATTGTTTCTCACTTTTTGCTTTAAACAGTTTATCAGAAAGAAAAATCAATCATTGACCTAAGTCTCCCCTTTAGGAGACAGGGGGTTAATACACCGTTTTTCTCTTCCCACTTTCAAAATCTTTAAATATAAATGCCCCTAACTTATCCAGCGAAGCAAAAAAAGCTTTACCATTATTCATCTCAGTAAACTCTTGCACAAATTTTTGTAAATAAGGATCGGTCGCAATCATAAAGGTGGTGATTGGTATTTTCAATTTCTTACATTGTGCTGCCAGATTGATACAGCGGTTCACTACTTTTCTATCAAGGCCAAAACTGTTTTTATAATATCGCTTTCCAATCTTCAAGCAAGTAGGCTTACCATCAGTAATCATAAATATCTGCTTGTTGGGATTCTTTCTTCTCCGCAGAATATCCATTGCCAGTTCTAAACCAGCAACGGTGTTGGTATGGTATGGGCCAACTTGTAAATAGGGGAGGTCTTTCACTTCAATCGGCCAGGCATCATTACCAAATACTACTATATCCAATGTGTCTTTTGGGTACCTTGTTTTAATTAATTCACTCAATGCCATTGCCACTTTTTTAGCCGGTGTTATCCTGTCTTCCCCGTACAAAATCATGGAGTGAGAAATATCAATCATCAGCACCGTAGAAGTCTGTGCTTTAAAATCTGTCTCCCGTATCGTTAAGTCATCTTCCTGCATCCGGAAGCTGTCAATACCATGATTGATCTGTGCATTACGGATGCTTTCAGTAAAATCAATCTGCTCAAGCATATCACCAAACTGGAACTGCCTGGTGTCAGGATTCAGTTCATCGCCCTGTCCGGGTTTAAAACTATGATGGTCGCCTTGTTTCGTTTTCTTCAGCTTCCCAAAAATTTCTTCCAGACCGCTTCTTCTTATTCCCTGTTCTGTTTTGGGAGTAATTCTTATTTCACCTTGCTCATTCTTATCTGTGAGGTAGCCTTTCTCTTTCAGCTCATCTATAAAATCACCCATGCCATATTCATCATCGGTGAGCTGGTATTGTTTATCCAATTCATTCATCCATTGCATAGCTTCTCCCACATCACCACTGGTGTAGGTGAGTAATTGCATAAAGAGATTTAGCAATTGGTCAAACTTGCTTTTCCCTTCGCTGTTTGCATCAAATTTGGTGAAATGGAATCCTCTCATTTGGATATACAATTTACGACAAATATTTTGCCATAGTCCTAACAACAACTTAAACTGCCGGAAGTTCAAAATAAAAAACCCTTGCCGGGGCAAGGGTTTTGAAAATTATCATTCTATAAAGATTACTTGTTGCTGTCTTTTTTTGCTCCGGAATCTTTATTCACCTGGTTAATGATGGTCGGGTTGTTGCCTTCCGTTGGTGATTTTGTTTGCACTTGCGGAGCATATTTTTTCTCCACCATATCAAGTACCTGCAGCATTATTTCATTTATCGGTGCTTCAGACCTTTCAAATCCGCCATAATACTGCGGCTTGCTGTCACGAATATAATTGTAATACCGCTGCTGTTGTTCCAGGTCCTTGCGAAGGGCCAGTCTTATTTTTTCAGCAAGGTCTGTTTTACCGGCTTTATAGCATGCTTCCAGATAAAGCAAACCTGTTTGGTTTTGACTATTATAACGGCTCACCAATGCATACGGCAAATTAGCAGGGTCAATACCCTTTTCTACCTTATCAATCAGCTTGGTGGCTTCATCTTTTTTACCCGCATCTGCCATATTACCAGCAGCTTCAGCAAACAATGCCCGCAGGTTGAGGATATGGCGGCGATTTTCTTCATCAAAATAAACACCTTTCATATCAGCACCACCAAACTCATACTTCGTCATCATGTTCTTATACATAGTATCGGTATTGTTATCCCTGATCTGTGTACCGCCCAACCGCATCTTACGCAACGCATCATCAGTTACCCAATTAGCCTGCGGCTGTTTGGTTACGATAGGCACCAACCTGTAAGAGAGGCCATCCTTACGTAGATATTGAGCAAAACCAAGTTCACCCATTGGCGAAGTGAAATAAATAGGACGTTTCCATCCATCGGCAGCATTGGAAGCAATGATGTTTAGAATAATAAAATCGCTACGTACCAGGCCTTCATTCAATTTATTTTGTGGTATTTCAAACCGTATTTCTGAAAGAGCACTATCCGTTGGATTTACAGTACCATTCTTTTTTACAGCCTCAATATTTATCGGCACTTTGAATTTTGCTACCGGAAAACTACCAAAGCCAACATCACGGCCTGTTTCTTTATCATAGTTTGGTTTGCCCAGCACATTTTTCATTACATCATACAAATCATAATACTCATTGGCATCTCCTTGTAAGCGATAACGGAGAAACTCCCTGTTATGTCCTTCTATCTGTTCTGGCGACCAAAGTACATTGAGTGAATCAGCATCGTTTACTTTATAACGAAGCTGGTTGATATACCAGTCAATACCCAACAGGCTGTTATTAATAACACGAATATCAGGACGAACACCTTCCACTTCCTGTGCATACCACAATGGATAAGTATCGTTATCTCCAAAAGTGAAGATGATAGCATTGGGGGCACAACTTTCTAAATAGGCTTTGGCCATATCTGGAGCTGTTGTTTTTCTGCTCCGGTCATGGTCGTCCCATTCCTGCTGTGCCATTAATAACGGTACCGCAAGACTAATAACAGCAGTTGCAATATTAAGTGTTCCTGCATTTTGTCCACCTGATGAAACAGCTCTTAAAAGTAATGTAACACCAACAGTAACTCCAGCATATAATGCTGTTGCAAAAATGCTTCCCATCATTCCGCCACCACTCATTAAAGTGATAAGGAATGTGAGAATGCTTCCACCAATCAGCATGTTTTGGAAGGTTAGCTTATCAGCTTTTTCTCTTGCCATTTTTACAAAAGCAACGACGGCCAAACCGATCCAGATAGCAAAGGCATAGAAAGAACCTACAAAAGCATAGTCCCGTTCACGGGGCTGGTTGCCGGGTTGGTTCAGGTAAAGCACAACAGCAATACCCGTCATAAAGAACAGGAGGAAGCTGACAATCCAGTCATTTCGTTTTTTTAGTAACTGATAAATACATCCTACAATACCAAACAGGAATGGAAGCAGGAAAAGTTTATTATGCGCCTTATTATTCTTTATACTATCGGGTAGTTTGCTTTGATCACCCAGTCGGGCATTATCTATAAATGAAAAACCTGTTATCCAGTTGCCATCCCGTTTATTGCCGAGACCTTGTATATCATTTTGTTTACCGGCAAAATTCCACATAAAGTATCGCCAGTACATGTGGCTCATCTGGTATTCAAAAAACCACTTCATATTATCACCATACGAAGGGGCTTCATATTTACCTGTTTGCTGGTCCTGGTCAAGCCCCAGCCATTCGGAATAAAACTCTGCGTGATACTGATCGTTGCTCGGATCCCAAACTCTCGGGAACCATTGAATGTCGCTGCTTTCGTATTGCGGTTTCTTTTCACGACCGGTGGCGATATATTTATCCTTGCCTTTTACATATTTCATTTCACCATCTTTCAGTTCCACATATCCGTCGGATCCATATTTATAACTGGCGGCAAAATGCGGGCCTCTTAACAAAGGTGCTTCGCCATATTGTTCACGGCTCAGGTAATAAACGAGGTTGATAGGATTATCAACGTTGTTCATATCAATTGATGGATTAGCATTGGAACGGATGAGGGCTGTGAAATACATGAAATAACCAATCATCATAAATGCATAACACCAGAGCGAAAGTTTTAAAATTCTTAATGCCGCTGGTTTCAGGAAATAGCCAGCACCAAATGCAATACCACCAACCAGCAAGAACTTAAAGAATTTTGCACCGCCGGAACCAAGACTTACAATAAATGGAAGTAATGATAAAGACAAGAATAGTACAAAGAAGGTAATGAGTTTTGCTTTTGAAATAGTTTTTTCATTGAACCGCAATGCCCAGGTAATAAGGGCTGCCAGTGCAACAAAGTAAATAGCAAAACCTGAGAAGAAAGGCATACCCACAGTATTCACAAAGAATATATCAAACAGGCCTGCACCTTTCATTGAATATTGAATAACGACTAATTGTACCAACCCGGTTATCAAACAACCAATAAGGAATGCAACGATGGCTCCTTTGGTAGTAACCTGATAGCGGCGATAGTAATAAATCATTACAATAGCTGGAATCGTCAATATGTTTAATAAGTGAACACCAATTGAAAGTCCCATCATAAAGAAAAGGAAAACGATCCAGCGGTCACTTCTGGCCCTTGCATACAAATCATTACCTGCATTTTCATCAGCATGTTCCCATTTCAACATAGCCCAGAAAACCAATGCAGTAAAGAAAGAAGAAAGGGCATATACCTCACCTTCCACCGCACTGAACCAGAATGAATCACTAAAAGTATAAGCTAAACCACCTACCACACCTGCGGCCATCGTGGTGAAAGTTTGCGAAGCATTTAATTGCTCACCAGTATTTACAAACATTTTACGGGCAAAGTGAGTAACACTCCAAAAAAGAAATAAGATAGTACCGGCACTGGCCAATGCACTCATAAAGTTTACAGCACTGGCAGCACTGTGTCCGTTATCACCAAACAGGATGATAAAGAAACGGCCTAATAGTACAAACAACGGCGCACCTGGAGGGTGGGGAAGCTGAACACTTTTAGCACTGGCAATAAACTCACCAGTATCCCAAAGACTACCCCTTGCTTCACGGGTAAGAAAATAAGTGCCTAAAGCAATGAGAAACACCGCCCATCCGGTAATGTTATTGACTTTTTTGAAGTTCATAATCTAAACAATTGGTTTTTTATTCCATGTAAAATCCCCGCAATAAATTTGTCTGATTGCCAAAGGATTGAAGGAAAGCAAAAATAGGGATATTCAGTTCACAGTCAGCAGGGGATAATGGCCTGCTTTTCAGCACAAAATCTTAAAAAAGGAAGGACGGTTTAATGGCTATTCAAAGTAAACTTTAATGGTTTGGTAGGAAAGCTGTCCCTGCCTCAGTTTTTCGGAAAAACCTTTGAGGCCGAACAAGCCGGCAGCATTGCCTTTGTTGATGGCAATTTCAAGATAACCGGCACTGTTGAACATGGCCAGTTTTTCCCCTTCGGTCACATCTGCATAGCTTTCGCTGATGCGGTCAATCATTTCATCTCTTTTAAAAACGATACGGAAGCTGCGGCCTTTTCGTTGCTCTTCAAATTGCTCACGGGTAATGTTTACAATTACGTTTTCAAAACTATCAATGAAAATGATCTGGCCTTCTATCGAGTTATTTTCAAGAATCGGTCGGAGATGACGTTTCTCCAAATATTTTACATCAGGTATGCCGAGGCTTTGTATGGGTTCTCCGTTTACCAATTGGTTCACAACTTTTCCCATTACAGAAGTAAGATAAGTAGTGTTTTTAATGGCTGTTTTTTCTAAGGGCAGCCCAATTATCATTTCAGGTGTTTCTTCCAGTATCATCGTTAGCAAACCATTGTCTGCACACAGCAGGTATTGGTTCTTATGAAAAGCCAGCAGCAATTGCTCCGGTTTTTTTTCAAACAGGTTGACAAGTATGAGATGATAAGTGAACTCCGGAAAATTCTTGATAGCACTCTGGCATACATAAGCTGCCTGCGGATAATTGAATGGAGGAATATTATGCGAAATATCTATGATTTGAAATTCGGGATTGAGTTGTAATAGCTGCGCCTTTACCGCCCCCACGAGATAATCGGGACTGCCAATGTCGGATGTTAAGGTTAGTAAGGGCAAAACAGTTTTTGATTAATAGGTTTTTGCTAAGGTGATATTTTATTTAACAAGTTTGCCATCCTTGAAAAAGAATTTTTGAATGAGTTTGTCGGCCAGTCGGGGAAAAAATTTTTGCATGAAAACGGTTCTTTTCCCTGTGAATGTAAGTACTAAAGTCCTTTTCTTTTTTTCTATTGCTTTTAAAATATGTCTTGCGCATTTTTCAGCACTCATCATTTTACCTTCGTCCATTGGTGTTTTACCATGTGATGCACCATCTTTATTCAATGCTGCATTGCGAATGTTGGAAGTGGTAAAACCGGGGCAAACCCACATTACATGTACACCATCTGCCATTAATTCTGTTTTGATGGCTTCCAACCAACCCTGCACTGCAAATTTGCTGGCAGAATAACCACTTCTTCCGGGCAAGCCTCTGTACCCTGCAATGGATGATACGCCGACTATTGTTCCTTTCCTGGCAATGATTGAATCTAATGCATACTTGGTGCAATGGACGGTGCCATAAAAATTAATGTCCATTACTTTGTGAATGACTTCGGTATCTGTTTCTTTCAGCAATGCCCTCATCGAAACACCGGCATTATTAATAAGGATGTCAATACCGGCAAAAGTTTTAATTGTGGTTTCCATAAAGCGGCGGCAATCATTTTCACTGCTTACATCGGCCACCATGGTGTGTAAAAATGATGACGGATATTCCGATTGCAAGTGATACAGCTTATCATGGTTCCGGGCACAGGTGGCTACTTTGGCTCCCCTATTTAATAATGCATCAACAAGGGCTTTGCCAATTCCATCTGTTCCACCTGTAACTACTACTACCTTATCTTTAAAATATGCTGACATGAGTAATTGATTATTACTACAAACCTACTTTAAAATTGTGCAAAATGGAGAGTAGAGTGCATTTCAAATTTTCTCTAAGGCAACAACACAATATTTACCGCAGAGAACATGAGATAAGGAGATATCGCAGAGATTCTCAGCGTAAACTTAGCGTCCTTCTTTTCTCAGCGGTGAAAAATAGATCGAAAATTTGAAATGCACTTTGGAAAGTATTGAAAATGAAAAACCCCGGTAAAACCGGGGCTTGTCTGTGATTCCGCTGGGACTCGAACCCAGGGCCCATACATTAAAAGTGTATTGCTCTACCAACTGAGCTACGAAATCAACCTAAAAATTTATAATAAGAACTTTATTGTTTTTTTTGAACCCAGAACCCTCCCGATAAAAATCGGGATGCTCTACCAACTGAGCTACGAAATCAACCTTTCCTTTTAAGGGAGTGCAAAAATACAGTCTAAGGCCTTTTGTGCCAAAAGTTTTTCGATTAATTATCAACAGGTTTTGGTTGATTTTAAAGAGTTATTGTGAATTAAAGGTTTAATCAGCCGGTTCCTTGTTTCCAGCAACGGGAATGAGTATAACTTTTTGCAGCATTTAGACACAAAATCAGGAAAGCTTCTCCTTCATCTTCTGCATTACATCTTTTTCAATCATGATCTGTGCAAGATGTATCATATTCATAAATGCTTTGGCACCGGAAATGCCATGACCAATAATGACTGGTTTGGCTACACCAAGAACCGGTGTGCCGCCATAATTTTCAAAATTGAAACGTTCGAAGTACTCTTCTTTTACTTTTTTCTGATGACTGATTTCATACAACGATTCAGCCATTTTAAGAATGATATTGCCGGTAAAGCCTTCGCAAACCATTACATCCGCTTTGTTCTGTAATACATCACGGCCTTCTATGTTGCCAATAAAGTTGATGTGTTTATTTTTTTTCAGCAGAGGATAGGTTGATTGTGCTAATAGATTTCCTTTTCCTTCTTCTTCACCAACGTTTATCAAACCTACTTTCGGATTATCAATTCCCAGAATAAGTTGTGCATATACAGAGCCCATAATAGCAAACTGGTTCAGTTGTTCTGGTTTGCAATCAGCATTCAATCCAACATCGAGTAACAATCCTGTGCCGCCATCTGCTTTCGGAACAATGCTTGAAATAGTTGGCCTTATAACTCCTTCCAACGCTTTGATGGTGAATAATGCACCCACCAGCATGGCACCGGTATTTCCTGCACTTATAAATGCGTCCATTTTGCCGGAAGCCAGCAAATGAAAGCCTATTGCAATAGATGATTTTTGTTTTTCTTTTAATGCTTTGGTAGGATGTTCATGCATGTCTATCACCTGTTCTGCATGAATAACTTTAGTATGGTCGGTTGGAACTTTATGTTCAGTAAGAAGTTTTTCAATGGATTCCTTATCACCAATCAGCACCAGGGTAGCCGGAATATTATGACCTGACAGGTATAGCTGAACTCCCTTTACTGCTTCCAGCGGGGCAAAGTCGCCACCCATCATGTCTATACCTATGTTCATATTGAAATAAAAATTATCACCTTATGCATTTTACAAAACAACAATCCCGATAACTACCATTCACCTCAGTTGAGGTGGAAAGATATCGGGATAGAAATTTGCTGTGTAAGAGCAATATTATTGGGCTCTTAATGGTGCTTTTTCTGCTACCACTTTACCCTTGTAGTAAAGTTTACCTTCACTTACATGGGCACGGTGGCGAACATGTGTTTCACCAGTTGTGCTGTCGGTTGTTAATGTAGCAGCTACCGCTTTATAATGCGTTCTGCGTTTTGCACTTCTTTGCTGACTGTGTCGGCGTTTGGGATTTGGCATAACTCAAATATTAAATTGTCAATAGTGAATAGTGAGTGATTTATTAAGTGAAAGGAAAGTATTTATTCATCATTCACTACTCACCGTTCACTTTTTATTCTAAATCTTTAAACTTTTCCAATCCTTTCCAGATTGGGTTCTCTTTTTTTATTTCGGTTTTTTCAGGCTCCAATTTTTTCAGCAGGTCAAGTGCTGTGGCATTGCAATGCGGTCCGTCCATCTTTTCAAAATCACAGGCTTTCTGCATCGGGATGGTAAGGTTGATGAATTCATAAATCCAGTTAGCAACATCTACATGGTTGTCGCCCTGTGCGATGTAATACATATCCGGGTCTTCTTCCTGTTCATTCATCAGTTCCGGATCTTCCACCATTTTTACGGTGATGTTGAATTCATCCCACAGCTCCAATGGCAGGTTGCTGTTGCAACGGTCGCAGGTTACTTCCAGTGTTCCGCCAATCTCAAACTTGAGTAAGATGAAGCTGCTTTTTTTATCAAGCGTCAACTTTATATTGGCTTTGCAGTGGCGGAAGTCCTGCTGTTGGAATGCCTCAAAGAACTTATCGTTAACCGAATAACTATACTCATGAACCCCGGGTTTCAACCCCACAAAAGCGATTTCAAACTCCCGGCGGCGGCTCATTTGTCAACTTTTTAAAGAGTGTGCAAAGGTAGGGGAATAAACGAACATTTACAGGCCGATTTTAGATTATTTTTACCCGTCTGTTTCGGCTTAACAGCCTGACCTGCCTGCCGGAAGGCAGGTTTTGAAGATATTTAAAATTTAAAGTTTGCAACAATTTCTATCCCGGTTATTTGCCCGCCTTATGAAAAGCTGGAGTTGGGTACTCCTGGTTGTGTTTACAATCCTTATTAAATGGGCATCCTGGTATCCCGGCTGGGTGGAGCGGAACTACAGCCAGGGGGTTTATCCTGTTATTTCAAAAGTTCAGCGATTTCTTTTTGGGTGGGTCTCTTTCAGTATTGGCGATTTATTCTATGCTTTTCTGGTAGTGGTTATTCTTTATAAGGTCTTTAAATTTTTCAGGCTATTGTTCAATAAACAACTGAACCGAGGATATTTTGTAGCCGCATTGCAACAGGGCATTTTCATTTTTTTATTTTTATATGTGTTCTTCAATTTGTTGTGGGGATTGAATTATAACCGGAAAGGAATTGCTTACCAATTGGATTTGAAGGTGAAAGAATACACATTAGCTGACCTGGATACTTTAACTAACATCATTCAAAGCCGTGCAAATTATTATGCCGCTTTTGTAAGCGAAGCACAACGGGATTCGTTTAACCAAAAAAGCAGGCTGTTCAGCAGTGCGGTGGAGGCTTATAAAGAAGTAGCAAAAAAACATTCTTTTCTTACTTACAAACCAAAATCCATAAAGCCGTCTTTCTTTTCCTATTTGGGAAATTATCTTGGCTTCCAGGGTTATTACAATCCTTTTTCCGGCGAGGGGCAAGTTAATACTACCGTCCCACGTTTTTTAGAACCTTATGTAACCACCCATGAAATGGCCCACCAGTTAGGTTATGGAAAAGAGAACGAAGCAAACTTTGTTGGCTTTCTTGCTTGCCGGGCTTATAATTCTAATGCGTTCCGGTATTCTGTTTATTATGACATGTATAATTATTCCGTTGGCGAAGTATATAGGAGAGACACTGCCCTGGCAAAATCATATCAGCAAAAAGCACATCCACAGGTAAAAAAAGACCAGAAAGAATTCAGGAATTTTTATCGCCGGTATAAAAACCCGGTTGAACCAATTGTAATGTGGGGCTATGGGCATTTCTTAAAAGCTAATAACCAACCGGCGGGTAAAAGAAGTTATAATGAAGTGGTGGCCTGGTTAATTGCTTATTATAAGAAGTTTGGAGTGGATGCATTGTAAACCAATCCCCATTAAATCTGTTATACGGTATGAGCAATATTTTAAAACTTATTATTTCTATTATTCTACCAGTAGCTGTTGGAGCTGTTAGTGGTTTTTTTACTACCGCTGAAATTCCAGGCTGGTATCAAACCATTAATAAGCCAACATGGAATCCCCCAAGCTGGCTATTCGGCCCTGTGTGGACAACACTTTACGTAATGATGGGTATTGCTTTATTTCTTGTTTGGAAATCGAATACCGGTGAGGCGTTAAAAAGAAAGGCTATTACATTATTTGCAGTGCAGTTAATATTGAATTTCTTCTGGTCATTTATCTTTTTCAATCAGCAGCAACCCGGATGGGCATTGGTGGAGATAATAATGATGTGGTTAGCAATACTACTTACCATTTTTGCATTTGCGAAAGTGGATAAAGTGGCAGCCTGGTTACTGGTGCCTTATATCAGTTGGGTTAGTTTTGCTACTATACTTAATTATACAATCTGGAAACTCAATGCCCCTGTCTCTTAAAGGAGTTTTGATACAGGCCTTCCAGCAACTTAAAGTTTTCTTGAGCAGGATTCCCCCCTTTAGGGGATGGGGGCTTAAAATGTATTCTTCCACATCATACTCTCCACTGGCTTATCAGGTTGATTACTGTATTTGGAGTTTTTCTTTTTGTCATAAGACACTTCTATCTCACCTTCCACCGGGAAATAGATAAGCTGCCCAATCGGCATTCCTTTATAAATTTTTACGGGTTGCTTTACAGAAATTTCCAATGTCCAGTTGCCGCAAAAACCAACATCACCTTTACCGGCAGTGGCATGAATGTCTATTCCTAACCGGCCGGTAGATGACTTGCCTTCCAGAAAAGGAACATGGGCATGTGTTTCGGTGTATTCTGCTGTTACACCGAGATAAAAAATATGCGGATACAAAACAATGCCCTCATCCGGTATTTCAAAATAATCAATCTGGTTGTGCTTTTTAGCATCGATCATATGTTCTTTATAGGTGGCCAGTGTTTTGCCGAGATGAACATCGTAAGAGTTACTGCCCAAACACTCCCTGTCGTAAGGAACAACTTTGATGGTGCCTTTTTCTATTTCTTCAAGTATCCGTGTGTCAGATAGTATCATGTTATATCTTCGGTTTTATTAATGCGGCAATTTAAACATGAAAAACTGAGGAATGCCTGTTTTTTTTCAACATCAAATCAACGACAACACCCGGTTGGGTATCTGGAAGATTGAAGAAACCGAAGAATTCTTCAAAGGAAATGTACCCCTGCACCGCGAAGTAACACATCCGCACAAACGGCTACAGCACCTGGCTGGTCGTTTCCTGTTGCAATATCTTTTTCCGGACTTTCCTTATCAATTGATTGAAATTGCTGATACCCGTAAGCCTTTCTTACCTGATGAGCAGTATCATTTTTCTATTTCACATTGCGGTGATTATGCTGCAGCTATTGTAAGTAAGGACAAAAGGGTAGGTATTGATATAGAAATACCGGTTGAAAAAATTGGCAGGATAATGTATAAGTATCTAAGTGCAAAAGAGCATGGGCTGTTTAACCTTATCCCGGGTGCGGAAAGTAGTTCTGTGATAATGTCATACGATGAACCGACATTACTATGGTCTGCGAAAGAAGCTGTTTTTAAATGGTATGGCAATGGCGGTGTTGATTTCCGGCGGGAAATTCAATTGCTAAAGCAATACGAAGGAACTGAGACAATTGATTGCTTCTTTTCAAAAGATGAATCAGAACTATTAATTCACTACCGGCAGTTTGAGGGGTTGGTGCTGGCATGGGTGGTGTCATAATTTTACCCTGTATTATTCAGCATTTTTGTAATAACTCTTATTTTTTTGTAGCTATTTCAGAATGAAATCAGGAATTTAATTATTGGTAAGTAGTCGTCCCTTAAAAACCCATTTTAGTTTTAGGGTTTAAATAAGACAGGCAATAAATAAAGTTTCTGAACACCAAAATGATGTTTTTGCAAAAAAGCCAAAAAAGATGACTTCCATTTGTTCATTATATTTTTAAAGTTGAAGGCGGCAGCACCAAGCATTGTATTGATGTTATCTCCAAAAATTCCTTTGTAAAAGTTGCGGCCTAACCGATGGTCGGCTTTTAAATGACCGATGATTGGTTCAATGGCTGCCCTGCGGCCAAAAGCTATTTTCAATTTTCCATGACTTTCCGGGGCCATTAAGATTTTCATAGGTGCTATCTATTTTCAGTTTAAGAAACTTCATCGGTGCATTATCATTTTCGGCCTGCCAATGCTTTCCCTGCATCCATTCCTGCATTTTCAGGTCGTCATTACTTTGGGAGGCTTCAACTTTTGGTGTTTCTGGTACCTTATTGCTTTTCTAATTATTGCCATAGCCAACCAGTAAGATAAGACTGAATGCAACGACTATTATTTTTCATACAATGTAGTTTTGCTAGTGAGGAAAACACTCTATTATATTTCGGTTCGGAGATATTGCGATATTTAATAAAGTACCTTGTATTATTTTCTTCTTTATACGACGAACCCGATAGCTATCGGGTTCGTCACTCTTTATCCATTTTAGCCTCATACGATAATGGCATCTTCCCTTTAAAATGCTATTTCATGTTCCGGCTTTTTCGTTTCTACTTTTGTAGCATTATTTTTTATAAAACTCAGCAAGTCTGTATTTAACTTTTCCCGGTGCGTATAGAATAAGCCATGGGGAGCACCTTTGTATATTTTATATTCTGCATTTGGCAATAGCCGTGCCGTGCGGTTGCTGCTTGCATCAATCGGTACGGTACTGTCTGCATCGCCATGTATAATTAGTACTGGAACAGTAATTTTCTCTACATCACTCCTGAAATCGGTGGAGGAAAAACTTTTTGCACATTCCACGGTGGACCGCTGACTTGCCTTTGAACCCAGTTGAAGATAATAATTAAGCAGCGGGGTGCTTACAGGTGTATTAACCTCATCGACGCCAAAGAATTTTTTTCCGAATTCATTCAGAAAGCCAATCCTGTCGTGCTGGATTGCTTTAAGCATATCTTCAAACACTACCGCATCTACTCCTTCGGGGTTGTCTGCTGTTTTTTTCATGTAAGGAATGATGGAACTGATTAAAACAATCCCCGCAATATTATCGGGTCCATATTGACTTGCATAACGAACCACTTCCCCACCACCCATTGAAAAGCCAACAAGAATAACATCCTGTAAGGCCAGTTGGATAATAATCTCATTAAGGTCATTTGTTAATGTATCGTAATCATAACCACCCCAGGGTTTGCTGCTGGCACCAAAACCCCGGCGATCATACTTTATTACCCTGTAACCTGCTTCTACAAGATTTTCCACCTGGTACTCCCACATTTCCCTGCTGAGCGGCCATCCACTCAATAAAACAATCGGCTGGCCTTTCCCATAATCAGAATAGGCAAGGCTGAGGTTCTCACCGGTTGACTTATCTATAATCTCAATTTTTTTCATACAAAATTATTTAGTTGTTTACAATGAACTGTTGATACGGCATAAACTATACCATTCCATTTAAAGGTGTTATGAGGTGGCAATAATTAAAAGTGGGGCTATTTCTCTACACCATTGTTGCAAGGCTGTAAGGTAAATGAAAACTGGATCGTTAGTTTTATCTTTCAACCCGTATTTTCAAACAAGAACGTTGAAGAAAAAAAGTTTTGCAATGTTCTGCAACAGGTATACAAGAAGTAAATCATTTACGGGTAAACTTATAGCAGCTGATCTGTAATAAGATTTACCTTTACCCGGTATGAATTTGTATAGCACTCAATCTGTTATCATTATTACTTGTCCCAAGCGGCTTGCCCCTTTCTTAGAAGAAGAAATAAAAGAACTGGGGTTTGAAATCGAAGAAACATTTATTACCGGTGTACGACTTTCCGGTACTATTAACGATTGTATAAAACTAAATCTCAATCTTCGTTGCGCCAGCCAAGTGCTTTATAGCCTTAAACAGTTTGATGCAGCAAATGCCGATGCCATTTATAAAAACCTTGTTGAGTATCCCTGGGAAAATATTTTACCTGATCCCGGCTACTTTTCTATTACCAGCAATGTAAATAACCCGACTATCAATAACAGTATGTTTGCTAACCTGCGGGTAAAAGATGCCATAGTAGATAGATTAAGAGATAAAAGAGGCACCCGGCCGTCAACAGGTTCTGAATTAACAGGAGCCGTAATCCATTTGTTCTGGAAAAACGAAAATGCAGAAATATTTATTGACACCTCCGGCGACTCTCTCGGCAGACATGGCTATCGCAAAATACCGGGGCAAGCACCCATGCTAGAGTCGTTAGCTGCTGCCACGGTGTATGCTACAAAATGGGACAGGCAATCACCTTTTATAAATCCGATGTGCGGTTCGGGTACCTTAGCAATAGAAGCAGCAATGATTGCAACGAACCGGCGACCGGGGTTATTCAGAACCAATTATGCATTTATGCACTTGCAGGGTTATGATGAAACGGTTTATTTGCAGGAGGATGCTTTATTGGAAGAACAGATTATAGATGTGCCGGGTCTCCGTATCATCGCTACTGATTACAGTGAGAGAGCAATTGAGAATGCAAAGAAGAATGCCATAGCAGCAGGTGTTGCCAACCTCATTGATTTTACTGTTTGTGATTTTGCTGCTACTGAAATACCTCCTGATGTTCCCGGTATTTTTTATGTGAACCCGGAATATGGTGAACGATTAGGCGACATTAATGAATTGGAAAAAACATACAGCCGGATTGGCGATTTTATGAAACAGAAATGTGGAGGATATTTTGGATATGTGTTTACCGGCAACCTGGAACTTGCCAAAAAAATAGGATTAAAGGCAAAACGGCGGATTGAATTTTATACCAGTACTATTGATTGTCGTTTGCTCGAATATGAATTGTATAGCGGAAGCAGGGCATTACCAAAGGAAATAAAAGAAGAGTAATAATTGCAAATTTATATTATGGAAATCTCAGCACTTCAAAAGATTGTCAGGGAGAGATATTTTGAAACGGATAATAAAAGAGGTGTCTATCATACGGCACTCTGGTTTTATGAAGAAGTGGGGGAGCTTTCTTCTGCTATTGCCAGGGGAGATAAGCAAAATGCCAAAGAAGAATTTGCAGATGTACTGATGTGGTTATTGACCTTAGCAAATATTATGGAAGTGGATATGGAAGATGTGGTTACTGAATACCTGGTTAATCCACGGAAACTTCCATCGAAATGATGGATTTTTTTTATGCATTTCATTTTCAACCTGCTTCATACAAAACGGCGACAATTAAAAATTGGCGCCGTTTTTAAATCTAACGTCAGGGTAATCTTTTATAGACTATTAATATTTTTTTACAATTTTATAGTAGAAGAAATCGGGAGGCCCTTCTACTCCGGCTTCTTTCATTTTATTTTTCAGGTCATCCGAGTTCATAAATGCTTTTGCTTTATCCATATCTGTTACAGCGAAGACAAGAGTAACATTATGCGTGTCTCCAATCGTGTGTGCCACGACCCTGTCTGTTAGTCCGGCATCCATTCTTGATTGCTTGTGACTGTCAAACGATTTTTTCCAGGCATCCCAATCCTTTACTTTATGGTTAATCATCAGTCTTACTGTTTGTTGCATCGCAGATGTATCATTCATCACTGATTCGATGTAATCAATAGAAGGTGCTCCGATTACTCCTGCAGCTTTCATTTTGTCTTTTAACCCCTGGGAGGTGGCCATTCCCTTAGCCTTATCGACATCATCGATTTTTGTTGCAACCATTAACATATTGGGATCTTCTGTTCCCCTTGCAATTATATAATTATGTATGCCACTGGCAAGACGCATGGAATCATGTGAATCATACGCCATTTTCCATTTGGCATAATCAGCCACTTTGTGCCTCATAATCATAACCAATGTCGGGCCTGAGGCAGCCGGGGGGACGGGGGTGTCCATTTTTGCTGTTGCCGTATCAGCAGGATTATCCGCTGCTTTTTTGTCCGTCTTGGAATTGCAGGAGCTAAGTAATAACATACCTGCTACAATGCATAAGGATGTGAAAATCTTTACCTGTTTCATTTTTTTATTTTTTTGGTTAGGTGAAATAAATACTTATCAGGGACAGAAGAAGCTTGCAGAAGATGCGGAATCTGATTGGAAAAGTAGAACGAATAGTTCGGGACAGCAAAAAAATGATTTTGAATGACTTCAGACCTTTTCAACCATAAGCAGTCAAACATCAAATTCATTATAGGACAAAACAAGGTTGGTAAGCTTTGAATCAACCTTTCTGTATTTCACGGCTGCCTTGTCCAGCATAATCTTAGAGGCTTTAAATATATCATTGCCCTCATATTTATCCGACAGGTAAATGACTTCTCGTATCCCGGATTGAATAATGGCTTTTGTACATTCATTGCAAGGGAATAGAGCAGTATAGATTTTACAATCCTTCAGGTCCATGCCTATATTGTTTAAAATAGCATTCAGTTCTGCATGGCAGATATAGGGATATTTTGTGTCAAGAAATTCCCCTTGCTTTTCCCACGGAAATTCATCATCATCACATCCCATAGGTAGCCCATTATACCCGGCACCTACAATCTTGTTTTTATTATTCACAATACAGGCACCTACCTGTGTGCTGGGGTCTTTACTTCGTTTCGCAGATAATAAAGCTACCCCCATAAAATATTCGTCCCAAGAAATATAGTCTTGTCTTTTTTTCACTGTTAAGTGCATTAAGGATACAGCAAATACTTTTTTCTCATCACCTTATATTTACTTAATCCTGGTTCCCAACTGTCACGGATTTCTTTTTCTGATTTAACATCTATAATCTGTTTTCTGAATAAACCAGAACCAACCCGATATTCAACAAGTCCCATCTCTTTGCTGAGTTTGGAATCAAAAAATTGCTCTTTATTGGGAGATGCTTTATATAATTCCATTATCCATTGCAGGTTGATCTGTTTACTTTTTACCAGCAGATTAATATCATAGTTTCTTAAATCAAGACCATAGCAAACCTGATTCATAAACAAAGGTGTTTCCGACATCCCTTTAATACCGGTAGGGGTGAAGGAGAAATCATACTTACCTTTTAAATAGGGGCTTCCTATTACGGTGAAAGGAAAATAGGTGCCACGGCCATGATTCAGATAAATTCCTTCAAACATACAAGTGGAAGGATAGAGCATAATGGATTGCTGTGTATTCAGGTTGGGCGATGGCTTTACCGGAAGGGTGTAAAGCATATCATGATTGTAGTTAGCTACAGGAATTATTTTGATAGTACATTTTACTTTATCCTTCAACCAGCCTTCACCATTCGCCATTTGTGCAAATTCTCCAACCGTTAATCCATGCGACATGGGTATGGGAAACATACCGATACCCGATTTGTATTTCATATCCAGCACAGGCCCATCTATTAAATAGCCATTCGGATTGGGCCTGTCGAGAATAAGCATTTCCTTTCCATTTTCATAGCAAGCTTCCATAAGCCTTGCCAGTGCATTGATGTTTGTATAAAAGCGGCAGCCTACATCCTGTAAGTCATAAATCAATACATCTACATTGGCAAGATCTTCTTTGCTGGGTTTATTTTTGGGGCCATACAATGAAATGATGGGAATACCTGTAGCAGGATCCTTTTCGTCATCTACATGAACTCCGGCACTGGCATTGCCACGGAAGCCATGCTCTGGCCCAAATACTTTTACAATATTCACACCGAGCTTTTTTAAACTGTCAACCAAATGCGTTTTACCAATGATGGTAGTGAGGTTAGCCATTATTGCTACCCTTTTTCCTTTCAGATAGGGCAGGTACTTTTCTGTTTGGTCTGCACCGGTTTTAATTTCCTTTCCGGTATCAACCTTATGCTGCGGTTGATATTTTGAGGTGGAGCAAAATGCAAGACTGGCAGCAATAACAATGGGTAGTAAAAATTTCATTGTAAAAATTATAATTGGTTAAATAAATATACGGGATAATTTTTCAGATAACTGTGCAGCCTTAGGATGCCTGTATTGTTTTCCCAATGATTTAGTACAGAATGCCGGGTTTTTACCGGCGTACCCAATCCGTTACAATGTATTTTTTTAAGCGGTACGTTTATTATCTGTACATTTAATAACAGAAAACACCTGGAAAATTTAATATGAATCAGTGGTACAATTGATTTTTGTCATGAAGGTTTCGGGGTAGTAGCTGCAATTTGTACGTATTAATAATTAATAGGATGAAAAAAATTCTTGTTCCAACCGATTTCTCTCCTAATGCAGCCAGAGCCATTGACTACGCAGTCCGGATAGCCAGATTAAACAATGCAATTCTTTATATCATCCATGCCTGTGATAATTTAGACACATTGGAGTTGGAAAATATTCTTCCCAAGGCAGAGTACAATAAAAAAATAACAGACAATGCGTTTGATAACCTTGAAATCATACAAAAAAGCATAGAGGATACAGAAAAGTTGGAAGTGAATACACAACTTTACGCCGGGAGTGTAAAAGATACCATAGTCGTTGCTGCCGAAGAACACCAGGCAGACCTTCTCATAATGGGTACAATGGGAGTAACAAGTATCAGAGATGAAATATTCGGCAGCATAACTGCAGGTGTGATAGGGGATTGTACAGTGCCGGTATTAGCCATTCCGTTGGAGTATGACTGGAGTACTCCGGCTACATTTCTTCTTGCTATTAATCATTTTGATGAAGTGTCTGATATTTTACAACCTGTTTTCGACCTGGCTAAAGTATTTAATGCAGAAGTAAGAATAGTTGTTTTTACCGATGAGGATAAAGCTGCTGCTGAATTTGTTGCAGATGTAAATGCGATAATATTTGCTGAAGAGAAATTGAGAGAGAAATATGATGGCCTCGTCATTAATGCCGAACATTTATCGGGTCGCCATTTTGATGAAACCATAAATGATTATATAGACAAAAACAATATTGACCTACTTGCAATGACTACTCATAAAAGGAGTTTTATAGGAAGCATTTTTAACAGGAGCCTTACCCGGAAGATGAGCTATCATTCAAAAGTGCCTGTACTGGCAATACCCGTAAAGTAGATTTTTTTTCCACCCTGTAGTACCGCCGCATCTGTTTATTTCTGAAACGGGGTAATGCTATAAAGAAATGCAGGATATTATTTTGCCACTGCAATCTTAACTTTCTTATTCTTTATTTTTTGTTCCTTGATCAACTGCAGGGTGTGGCTAACCTTTATTTTCTTTACTGCCACAAAAGAAAAAAAATCTTTTACTTCTATCAGGCCAATATCTTCCTTTTTTAACTGGCCTTTATTTGACAGGAAGCCTACTATATCAATTTTATTCACCTTGTCTTTTTTGCCGGCGGCAATAAACAATGTTGACCACTGTGGTTTATCAGGCAGGGTAGAGGTTTCAGGTAATTCTATTTTTTCTGATACAGTTATATATGCAGGTAAACTTTCTTCAGGAGATAAAATAATGATGGCCGTGCCACTGGCATCCATCCGGGCTGTTCTTCCGTTGCGATGGGTAAAAATATCTTCATTGCCGGGCAAATGGTAGTGAATGATGTAGCGGATATTAGCAATGTCAAGCCCTCTCGAAGCCAGATCGGTTGTTACTAATACATTGGCTGTTCCATTCCTGAATTTGCACAAGGCCGCATCTCTTTCCTGTTGTTCCATTGCACCGTGATAAAAAACATTTAATATATCTTTTTCTTTCAGCCAATTACTTGTTCTTTCTACCGATTCACGATGATTACAAAAAATAATAGCTGACCGGTTTCCCAGCATACAGATTAACCGGAACAATGTTTCTAATTTATCTTTTCCATCACTTAATAATGTTTTGATGGTAAGACCAGTCTCTTCGCTTTTATCTTGTAAAAAATCCAGTTTAACTGTATCTGTCATGCCGATAAAATCCGGAATTTCTAAAGCTTCTGTAGCGGAAGTCAGTATTCTTTTATTGATTGATTTTAACGAACCGATAATAAATGACATTTCATCCTGGAAACCTAACTCTAATGATTTGTCAAACTCATCCAGCACTAATGTTACAATGCTGTCAGTAGTAATATTTCCTCTTCTTATATGATCTGCAAGCCGCCCTGGTGTACCAACCAATAATGCAGGAGGTTGTTTTAAATTATTTTCTTCTGTTTCCCTCAGGTGACCGCCATAGCAGCAGGTTACTTTCAAATCAGTACCCAGGCTTTTAAATACAGACTCGATTTGCAAAGCCAGTTCACGGGAGGGTACAATGATAATAGCTTGTGTTTTAGTATTTGCCGGGTCTAATAATTTAATAAGTGGTAATAAATAAGCTAATGTTTTACCAGTGCCAGTAGCAGATAGCAGCAGTACATTATTATGCTCTTTGATAGCCGTAATAGAAGACTCCTGCATTTCATTAAGCGACTTGATCTTAAGCTTTGCTAATATGCTAGTGGTAGAAATTTTTGTAGTGGACATGAAGGCAAAAGTAAGGTAGTTCAGTTTCCTAACAGTTCCGTAACTGACATGCCTGCTATTAAGAGGCAAAATCTTTAACCACCATAGGTCTTATCTGACCGCTTCTTATTACTCCCAGCTATTTTCTTATCTATTTTAGACAGAGGATTAATACTTTTTTTATCGGCAGGCAGATGAGGAAAACCGGTGAAATCCTCATCAATACGCTGATCGGGGTTTTGTTGTACTTCTTCTTCCTTTTTTATGGGGGTTGTTTTTGGGGTCATATCAGTTTATTTAATCAATCGGGTTAAAACATCGTGCCAGATATATTATACTATAGTACAGGCTGCTTTATCTTTTAATTATTCATCTACAGGATTCTTTGGCATGTATTTTTCATTTCACTAATTAACTAAAAATTTTTTTTATGAGTAAATCGGAAGAAAAGCCTGTAAAAACAGCGAACAATGAAAAACAAAAGGGAGTTATTGCCGAAAAATCAATTTCCGGCAGAAAAACAACCCAACAAATGATGAGTAAACACATACATGATAAAAACGATATAATAACTGACGAAGATTTTAAGAACCTGGATGTAACCCTTGATTTACCAAAAGAGGAGACTCATAAACCTTTAGAAATTTCGAATGATCCTGATCGTCCAAAAGATGAAGACAAAGACCCTAAAGTCATTACTCCGTGGGATCTTATCAAATAATAGCAGGGTAAAATTCATTAAAACGCCAACTTTATTTTCCGTATAGGCAAAGTTTTTTTTTCAAAAAGCATTTTATAACTAGTAATATACAATCTCATTTTATGAACAAGACAATTATTTTTTCGTTTTCAAAACTTGTAATAGTGTTAGTGGCTTTTGCAATCACAGGCACAGCGGCAGGCCAATCAACCAGCAAAGAGAAAAAATTAGTGCGGAATTGTACAGAAGCAAAAGCTGATTTTATTAATACTGATGGTCTGATGAAAAATTTATTCAGCAGTGCTTATGGGTACGTTATTTTCCCCAATGTGGGGAAAGGAGGCATCGGAATAGGTGGGGCGGCAGGTAATGGCATTGTGTACGAAAAAGGAAATATTATTGGCAAAGCAAAATTGACACAAATAAGTATAGGATTTCAGTTTGGTGGCCAGTCGTACCGGGAAGTGATTTTCTTTGAATCAAGATCAGACCTTGACCGGTTCAAAGAAAACAAGATTGAATTCTCTGCACAGGCATCAGCCGTGGCCGTTACTGCCGGTGTTTCAGCAAATGTGAAGTATAAAGATGGTGTAATGATATTTACCCAGCAAAAAGGCGGGTTGATGTATGAAGCATCTGTAGGCGGGCAGAAATTTAATTTTACACCTTTTTAGCTGATGTTGATTTAATGTGATTCGGAAATTAAAGTGACACTTTTGGAAGCAGCAAAGCCTGCTTTCGCAGGCTTCATGCTCAAATCAGCTTTGAATTCAATAATTGTTAGCAGTTGCAAAATAGTATTCATTACTGTGAAATCAAATGAAATGAATATTATTTTTCAATAATTAGTCTTTACACTTACTAAAGAATATAGATTGATAACATTTTGATTGACTCTACTCAATTTTTTATGAATAAAAAACAGGGCCTTCTTTTGAAAGCCCTTAGTTTCAATCATGAAACTGATAAAAAAGCGAATTTATGTGTGCTGCAAAGTCCGGGTTCATCAACGGGACAAAGTAGCGGGACACACTTATTGGACAGCGATCTTATTGGTCACATTTACTTTATTCGCTTCGCTGGTAACCCTTATTAAATAATTTCCTTTTACAGATAGCTCAGGGAACCGGAATTCTTCTATCTGTGCTACGCTGTTGATATTTACTTCTTTTGCTGTCACAAACCTGCCTGAAAGGTCTAACAACTGCACCTGGTAGCGGCCAGCTGGTTGTTCAGAGAAAGATAATCTCACCACGCCATTGGTAACAGGGTTTGGATAAACGGATATGCCGTTTTTTAACATTAGTTCTTCCTGCTTTGTCTTTTTTTCAATAGCGTCTGAAACTTCAGCTACAGGCTCTGTTTTAGTTTCTTCTTCTTTTTTATCTTTCTTCTTCTTATCAAAAGCAAGATTGCCATTGGCAAGATCGGAGGCATTGAATACATCGCCGCTTGCAGAAATTTTTTCTACCTGTAGTGTGTTCAGGTCAAAACGATAGTAACCAACTGTAGATTCTGAACTGGCAATTATTACCTTACTTCCTTCTTCCACCATTGCGCCATTGGTGCTGAAGCCTTGTGGCAATCCTTTAATAGAACCCAGATGAATAGCCACTTTGCTTTCAATATTTATTTTGAAAACATTCCTGTTAGCTGTTATAAGATATAAATTGCCAGATGCATCCGCAATCATATCGCCACCATAGCCGCCGCGGCTGTGAACCGAGTATTTTGTATTTGCTGCATCATTTGTTAATGCACCCAAATCAGTAATGGTAGGTTTTTTACCAGTAGTAAAACGAATCAGGTGGTTACCATCGTTTGTCAGTGCATAACCGTCGCCATCAGAAGCTATTACCATCCTGGTAATTTGGCTGGCTCCATCACCAGGATATTTAACGGTGCCAAATTCTTCATCCTCGAAATAATATATTTTCCCGGACTTCAAATCAATATACCGGAGCTGGTTAATGCTCATGGGAGTGTAGTACAATCTTTCATGTTTTTTATCATAGGCCATAGCGGCGGAGTTAGTAGCAAAAGGCTTATCCGTCTGCATATTTTGCCTGATAACAACAACTCTCACATGGTTATTAATGTTGGTATTAATGTTAGTATTAACATTAGTATTGATACGATTTGACCTTTCAAGAACCTGGTCAAGATTAACAATTTTTTTCTCTGAAGGGTTAACGAAAATAGTAGCACCGTTAGTGGTAATTGTGGAACCGTTTGTTTTAAACGATGTGCCTGATGAAGTAAACACAGTACCATCATGGGTAAAAGTAGTAGTAGATGTTTTGCTGTTGTTCTGATCTTTCTTTACAATAGCCTTACCTGTTCTTGCATTAAGTACTTCTGTTTCCTGCTTACTGTCGTAAATAGTTTTTACTGTTTCACCAGTGGTTACATCCACCATTCTTACTTCCCGCCAGCTTCTACCACCTTTTTCAGCAGCAGTGATGGCATAGCCGGTAGTTGTTTTTGAAGCTTTGGAGGCCTTTTGTGCTTGTAAAGTTGTAATAAACGCTGTCATTACGAAAAGGAGTAGAATTTTTTGTTTCATCTGTTAAGTTTTTAGTTTTAATTAATTTGATCAGATGTTTCGCCTGAAAATTATAGGAGCAGTTTATAATAAACCGCCAGAAGCTTCCAGGGTTCAATTCATGGCATTAAATTGATTTGTTGCTATTAAACTACGACAATTTTCGTTGTTGCAGAAAAAATTATGATGAAAACCTTTTTTTGGGGTTTGAATGGAGAAATCGGGAGACTTGGCCGGTCAGAAATCGCTATATGTAAAGAAAATATTTTAAATTTAGGGTTGTTCTTATCCTTACCAATTAACCATGACTCATGAAAATGCTCATCAGGCCCTTTCTTTTTATTGCCGTTCTTTTTTTCAGTATTAAAAGCTACTCACTGACTATTTATGAGATTACGTATGAGTTTAAAAACCTGACGGAGTTTCCAAAATATACTGCCATGTTGGTAAGGTATGGTAATGGAACCGGGTTTATGCGGGTCAGGTATTCCAATAAAGCCAATACTGAAAAATTTGTGGTGGATATGCAGTTTAATGAAGTAGAAGGCCGGTCTAAGATTGATGGTTTACCACATCTTACACTGCAATTCAAAGGAGAAAACCCCAAATACATTGTAAACGGCTCAAAGGAAAAACAAGAGATATATAACCCGGATGTTTTATGGTTTAAAAAAGAAAGTACGGATAAGAATTTTAAACCCTGGGGAGTTACATCTCTGAATACGGACGGCACATTTGAATATGGTAAAATCCTTTTTGTAAAAGTGATAAACACTCAGGACCTGACAAAAGCATTTGTTCAGAATTATTTTTTACCAACTGAATCTTTCTACACCAATCTTTTCAGCCCAACCAACAGTAATGTATCAAATACAAAACTGCCTGTGACTACTAACACTGGCAGCAACCCATCGCCGCCAACAACCGTTGCAGCAACACCCACAAAACTTCATTTTGTTTTAGTCGCCAACACAAACGACCCCCGTATTGGTTACAGTGTACAAAAAGATGTTGTAAATATTACCAGCCAGATAAAAGATGTGGCTACTTTCCTTAACCTTCCGTTGAATTTGGTAGAGATCAGCGGAACAAAATTTGGCAAAGCAGGGGTGGAGACGGCATTGAATAACCTGAAGCCTGGAACGAATGATATTGTTATTTTCTATTACTCCGGTCATGGATATAGTAATGACAGGAATGCGAACGAGCAGTATCCACAGTTTGACCTGCGCCAGAGCCGCTTCGATGATGTACTTGTTGCTACGCTGAATGCCTCTGAAGTTCTTACTAAGATTAAAAGTAAGAATGCCCGGCTCAATCTTGTTATTACCGATTGCTGTAATTCAAGTCTTGGACTTTTAAAACCCGAAGGGAAAAATTTCGCTTTAACCACAAAGTCGCTGATGAGCTGGGAAAAATCTTATTGCTATGACTTGTTTATGAAATCGAAGGGTACTGTTATTGCCACCGCCGCCAAAAAAGGCCAGTATGCTTATGGCAATACTGATGTGGGTGGATATTTTACTTCCAACCTCATAATTTCAATGGAAAAATACCTGAGTAAGTTTCAAACTTCTACACCTACCTGGCAGGAAATTATTGCGGAAGCACAAACAACTACAGTAAGCCTGAGTCTGACTAATTTATGCACGGCAAATACCAGTTGCCGCCAGGATCCTATATATGTTGTAAGTGTAAATAAATAAAAGCCGGGCTTCTTTCAAAACCCGGCTTCTCAACAAACAGTGTTGCTGTTATTTACTTGTTGAATCTTTAGCTGGTGCAGGAGGTGGAGGCATACTACCGCCGCCCATCATTTTCATCATATCGCTAGGCTGCATAAATGACCAGTGTTCTACTGCTTTGCCATCTTTAAACTTTGCGACTTCAATTGCAGTCATATCATATTTATCACCGGCCTTCATGCCCATTTGCTCCATTTTCATAGTACCAGTGTACCGCTGCCATGACATTACATATTCATCATCCGCCATTTCTTTTATTACTTCCGTTTTCGAATTTTCATAAGCAGCCACCATTTTTTCAAATTCTGTTTTCATGTTAGCCAATCCTTTTATGTCTCCCTGCTCACCAGCATGATCAATGCCATCTTCGGCAATATAATCGCCCAGTTTACTGAAATCCTTTGTGTCAAAACTTTTGGTAATGCCATGCATAGCATCCATATTCTTTTTGGCTTTGTCTGACGTTCCGCCTTCTTTTTTCTCGCTACAGGATGTGAGGAGGCAAATAACTCCTGCTGTGATGATGAATAATAATTTTTTCATGTTGTTGTATTTTGGTTTTTAAATAACGGTGAACAGGGTAACAATCTATTTACACAAGCCGAGGATATTCAGAGGGGGAATTATTTTGAATGGAAATGTTAAGGTAAAGAACCTATGGGAAATTTTGAAAAAAAATTATTGGGATTTTGCAGTCTTCAGCGGGTCTGCATAAATAAACCGCACCATCGCATTCTTTTTTTCATCAGAAGTAAGGTAAAGCTGGTAACGTTTTTCTCCGGCATTTATAATCATCAGGGCTGTATTAGGGGGGATGGTGCCGAGGTTTTCACCCACCATTATCACTTCTTGTTCCGGCCTCTGCTTGTCAATTTTTATATTGACAGAAACGGGTTTTGCCGAAAGATGTTTATTGCTGGCTACGGGCATACCATTTACATAGACTGAAATGGTATCTCCATCAACCTGTCCGTTGTCATAAAAATCAATTTTAATAACACCTGTATCCACTCTTATTTCCTTTACCAATTCTGCCGTTCTTTTAGTTAGGGCAGGTGGAAGCGTTGCATCAGGTTTGAAAGTAGGCTTGTCAAATCTTATAAGTATAATGGTACCCGGGTCGCAAGCTGTTTTCCCATCGGTAGATTTTCCTGTGTAGGTTCCTCTTATCTGTTCTTCCGGTCCACTTCCTTTGTGATAGGTAAGGTCGTATTTTTTTACACAGACCACACAAAGGTCATTTAACTTAAAAGTGATGATCCCGTTTTCCTGTATTGATAATCTGCTACTGTCTTTATTATAGGTTCCTTCAAATTTCTCTTTCACAAGATTAAGAGAATCGGAAAAATGATAAACTGTTCCTGTAATTTTAGTGCCTGCCACCTGTATTTCCATTTCTATATTGTATATCGGGAAGCAGGAGCCGGGGGCCATCACGGTTTTTCCTTTCCAAAAGCCATTAATATCCTGTGCCTGTATAAGGGTGGAAATAAAAAGACAGGATAGTAAAATAGTTTGTCGGAGCATTATTCAGGGAAAATAAATGAAAATGTGCAGGCGGCGGCAAAATATTACAGAAACGGTTAATCTCCCACTCCACCTGTGGAGAGGGCAGGGGTGAGGTAATAATTATTTTGGTTTCTGGAATTTAAACCGCACAACTGCATTTTTCTGTTCTGTGGACGTAATCCGTACATCAAAACGTTGCTCACCTGATTCAACAATCATAAGAGAAGTATTTGGGGGAATACGGCCAAGGTTTTCGGCCACCATTGTCAACTCATGGTCGGAGTCGTTTTCATCAATGGTGAATTTGATAGTAAGAGGGGATGCTGTAAGCCGTTTAGAAGACAGTATTAATTTATTATCAAGAAACACGGATATGGTGTCATCATCAATTTCTCCGTTGTCATAGAGTTTCACTGTTACTTCCGGGTTAGAAACGGTCAACGTTTTCATCAATTCATTAGTCCGGTTTTTGAGTACAGCCGGTTTTGGAATAACTACTACCGGATTTGTTTTTACTACAGAAGGGATATTTGTTTTTACTCTGACTGTATCTGTTTTTGTTACTGGTGGATTTGTTTTTACGATGGGCTTGTTTACCGGGGGTTTAGTTACCACAACAGGTTTATTTACCGGGGGTTTGGTAACCAAAACCGGTTTTTTTGCTATTGTATCCCTTCTTACCGGGGGCTTGTTATTATATATTACCGGATCGGTTTTTATTTTTCCCCGCAAAAAAGGCTCAATATAAAAATCAGACGTAGTTACTTTTCTCAGGTATACTTTTCCGCCCCCGCATTGTCCCCACTCATATGGATTGGGCCTTCCTTTAACCTCAGTTTTACCCAAAAAGGTTCCTTCTAAAAATTCTTCAGTTCCCGATTTTTCATAAAATAAATCATAGTTCATTATACAGGCACCACCACCATCCATATTTTTTATTTCTACCGTTTTTATCTCCCGTATTTTAAGATTTCCTGATGTTTTGTTGAAGCTGCCTGTCATCGTCGCTTTTCCATAAAACCGCACATCGAGGTAAGAATAGGAAACACCCGATGAAAAAGTAGAAGCAGGAGTATTAACCTGGAATTCCAGTTTGTACTTTTCTCCCATATCGGTAATGAAATAACCCCGCCAGATGCCCGTAAGATTTTGTGCTTGTAAGCTAAGTTGAGAAATCGGGGTCAGCAGCAATAAAATCAGTAGATGTCTGTAAATGGTGCGCAACATAACAGGGTCAAAACTAATGAATAAGTTCATATTGATTGATTGAACTCCGGCAATAGTTTGTTAATTTTGCCCACCTTTTAAGATGGTTGCCGGGTTGTAAGTTTCTGTTTATTCATTACTCTCCGGCGGTCTTGTTAAATGGATAATTTTATCATTATTAATGTTGGGGGTTTAAAAAAAATTCTGAATAAATGAAACCAGTAACCAACAACCTGTAACAAGTTATCATGATCAATATTACATTGCCGGATGGCGCAGTAAGGCAGTACGAAAAAGGAACTTCTGCATTAGATGTAGCAAAATCAATTTCGGAAGGACTGGCCAGGAAAGTATTAGCTGCAAATATCAATGGACAAGTGTGGGATGCCACAAGACCTATTAATGAAGATGCTTCATTAAAACTGCTGACCTGGAATGATACGGACGGAAAAAACACTTTCTGGCATTCATCTGCCCATCTGATGGCGGAAGCAGTAGAATCTACTTTTCCCGGCGTTAAGTTTTGGGTAGGGCCTGCACTGGAGAATGGGTTTTATTACGATATGGATTTGGGCGATAAGAAAATGAATGAAGAAGATTTGATTGCCTTGGAGAAAAAAATGAATGAGCTGGCAAAAAACAACAGCAGTTATGTTAGAAAAGAAATGCCAAAGAATGAGGCATTAAAATATTTTACGGAGAAAGGTGACGAATATAAATTAGACCTGCTTAGTAATTTAACAGATGGTGAAATTACTTTTTACACACAGGGAGATTTTACTGACCTCTGCCGTGGCCCTCATATTCCAAGCACATCTTTTATCAAAGCCATAAAACTGACCAGTCTTGCCGGAGCCTATTGGAAAGGCAATGAAAAGAATAAAATGCTGACAAGGGTGTATGGCATTACTTTCCCTTCGCAAAAAGAACTGGATGAGTATTTATTGATGCTGGAAGAAGCAAAGAAAAGAGACCACCGCAAGTTGGGTAAAGAACTCGGCATTTATACCATGAGTGATGATGTAGGTCCGGGGCTTATCTTATGGATGCCGAACGGAACAGTAGTAATTGAAGAGTTGGAAAAGCTGGCTAAAGAAACGGAACAGGAAGCAGGATATAAAAGAGTGGTAACTCCGCATATTGCAAAGGAAAGTATGTACCTCACCAGTGGCCACCTGCCTTATTATGCTGATAGCATGTTTCCGCCAATGGAAATGGATGGAGAAAAATATTACCTGAAGGCGATGAACTGCCCGCATCACCATAAAATATTTGATGCAGAGCCAAAAAGTTACAGAGACATGCCATACAGGATAGCAGAGTATGGAACTTGTTACCGCTATGAGCAAAGCGGTGAATTATTTGGACTGATGAGGGTTCGTTGTCTTCACATGAACGATGCTCATATCTATTGCACCAAAGAGCAATTCTATGAAGAGTTCAAAGCAGTAAATGAAATGTATCTTAAATATTTTAAGATATTCGGCATTGATAAATACGTAATGCGTCTTTCCCTGCACTCACCAGATAAATTGGGACAGAAATATGTGAATGAGCCGGAACTGTGGAAAGAAACCGAAGCTTTGGTAAGAGATGTTTTAATAAAAACAAATACACCGTTTGTAGAAGTGCAGGACGAAGCTGCTTTTTACGGGCCTAAGATTGACGTACAAATCTGGAGCATTATCGGACGGGAGTTTACACTGGCTACCAACCAGGTTGATTTTGCCCAGGGTCGCAGTTTCAAACTGGAGTTTACCAACCAGGATAATAAACCAGAAACGCCATTAATCATTCACCGGGCACCATTGGGAACTCATGAACGTTTTATTGGCTTCCTCTTAGAACATTATGCCGGAAAATTTCCTTTGTGGCTGGCACCTGTTCAGGTAAAAGTATTGCCCATCAGCGATAAGTTTTTAGACTATGCAAAATTGGTTTCAGATAAACTGAAAAAAGCAGACATTCGCAGTGAGGTTGATGACAGACATGAAAAAATAGGAAAGAAAATCCGTGATACGGAGTTGATGAAAGTACCGTATATGCTGGTAGTGGGAGAGAAAGAAATGAATGAAAACCAAGTGGCAGTAAGAAGACAGGGAAAAGGCGATGTAGGGGTGAAAGGAGTTGATGAGTTTCTGGCAGACGCAGTGAGTGAGATAAAAGAAAGAAGAGAAGAATAACGAATATCGAACAAGGAATAATGAATGATGAAGGAATGTTGAGTAGTGAACAGGACAATGAATGGTGCGACGCAAGATAGTAGTAGAGACGATGATAAAATAAAAATGTATTTTTAACGAACCCCTCAAATCCTGAATGAGGAATTAATTCAATAAACAAACCAAAGCTCCCCTTCAGGGGATGGGGGCAACATATTATGGCAGTACCACAAAAACCCGGAGGCGGGTTCAACAGACCACCAGGCGGCGGAGGCTACAAGCCCGGCGGTGGCGGATTTAGCAAAGGCGGTTTCAGGGGCAGATTTGTTCCCCGCAAAGAAGCAGAGCATCGTATCAATCATTTGATCAGGGTGCCACAGGTTCGTTTGGTGGGTGATAATGTAGAACCAGGCATTTTTGATACACAAGTTGCTTTGAAAATGGCACAGGATCAGGCTCTTGACCTGGTGGAAATTTCACCAACAGTAGATCCACCGGTTTGTAAGATTATTGACTACAACAAATTCCTTTACGATAAGAAGCGGAAAGAAAAAGAGATGAAAGCTAAGAGCAAAGTCTCCGAAGTAAAGGAAATAAGGTTTACTCCCAATACAGACGATCATGACTTTGACTTTAAAGCGAAACATGCTGTTGAGTTTTTAAAAGACGGCAATAAAGTAAAAGCTTATGTACAGTTCAAGGGCCGGGCTATCCAGTTTCAGGACAGGGGTCAGTTACTATTGCTGAAATTTGCAGAACGCTTAGGAGAAGTTGGTATCCTCGAAAGTATGCCAAAGATGGAAGGCAGAAGAATGCTTGCCATGTTTGCTCCGAAGGGGAAGAAGAAAGGATAATTAATTTTACTATCACATCTCATATTGCCCATCTTGGTTTATCAGGATGGGCTCTTTTTTTAATGTAACATATTGTTTCATCATCCTATTTTAACCGTTGGTACAAAATCCGCCAATAACAGATGGCGAACCGCTGCATTCCGTATCTTGAGCCACTATAACTAATAAAATATGAAGTTTATGCAATTAACTTTTCTCCGGACTTTTATTTTCCTTGTATTCATGACAGTTTCAGCGGCTATAACTGCCCAACCAACTACTGGCACCCGGCCAGATACAACACGAAAAACACCTTCACCACCGGCAATTGGCCCCAAGCCATATAAGGATGTGATAACTGAGAAAGCTATCACCCGTAAAGGAATGTTTACTGTGCATAAGGTGGATGATAAATATTATTTTGAGTTCCCCAACAAATTATTAGGCCGGGATATCCTGGTAGTTAACCGTGTTTCCAAATCTTCTGTTGAAAGCCCTAAAGCTTTTTTTGGGTATGCAGGCGATCAGATCGGCCAGAATGTTATCCGTTTTGAAAGAGGCCCGAATAATAAAGTCTTTCTTAAGAATATTTCTTATCGGGTAAATCCGATGGACAGTACAAAACCTATGTACAAGTCAGTGCTGAACAGCAATATCCAACCCATTGCATTTGCTTTTGATATTAAGTCTTTCGCTCCTGATGCAGATGGTGGTGCAGTTGTGATAGACGTAACGGATAATATTACAGCAGATAATGAGATTTTTGGTTTTGCCGGATTTGCAAAATCGCAATTCCAGGCTGGCAATTTTCAAAACGATAAGTCATATATCGTTTCTGTAAAACCTTTTCCGGGGAACGTTGAAATCACAACTATCAAAACATTTTTAAAAAGTTCAACTCCTGTTGCCGGAGTAGCTTCAACACCAAGTCAGGCAACTGTTACGCTGGAAATGAACAGTTCTCTTATTATGCTGCCGGAAAAGCCGATGAAGCCACGTTATGAAGATAACCGGGTGGGATATTTCAGTACAGGATATACCGACTTTGATGCCAATCCACAAGGAGTAAAAAGTCTGAGTATGATATCACGTTGGAGGCTGGAGCCCAAACCTGAGGATATGGAAAAATATAAAAGGGGCGAATTAGTTGAGCCTGTTAAACCTATCGTTTTTTATATTGATCCTTCCACACCAAAGAAATGGGTACCATATCTGATTTTGGGAATCAACGACTGGCAAATTGCCTTTGAAAGAGCAGGCTTTAAAAACGCAATTATTGGTAAAGAATCACCTAACTCGAAACTGGACAGCACTTGGAGTTTAGAGGATGCCCGAAATAGTGCCATTATTTATAAACCCTCCGATGTTTTAAATGCGTACGGTCCAAGTGTTGTAGATCCCCGCAGTGGCGAAATTATGGAAAGTCATATCGGCTGGTTTCATAACGTAATGAAATTGCTGCGTAACTGGTATATGATACAAGCTGCTGCTATTGATCCCCGTGCCCGTAAAATGGTTTTCGATGATGAACTGATGGGACAATTGATTCGTTTTGTTTCATCACATGAAGTTGGGCATACGTTAGGATTGCCTCATAATTTTGGTTCTTCTGCAGGAGTTCCTGTTGAGAATTTACGAAATAAAGCTTGGGTGGAAGCCAATGGCCATACACCCAGTATAATGGACTATGCCCGTTTTAATTATGTAGCCCAGCCTGAGGATAATATAACTGCCGCTGGAATATATCCCCGCATTGGAGAATATGATAAATGGTCAATTGAATGGGGATATAGGTATTTGCCTGATGCAAAGACACCGGAAGATGAAGTACCGGTATTAGATCAGTGGATCGAAGCGAAAGCAAATGACAAGCGATATTATTATGGACGACAGGGGCAACCGGATGACCCCCGTGACCAAAGTGAAGCTATCGGCGATAATGCAATGAAAGCTTCATTTTATGGGATCAAAAACCTGCAACGCATAGTTCCCAATTTAGTTTCCTGGACTAAAACTCCTAATGAAGATTATGGAGATCTCACCGAAATTTATAACGAAGTAGTGGGTCAATTTCGCAGGTATATTGGTCATGTGAGTTATAATTTTGGCGGTGTTTATGAAAACCTGAAAAAGAATACCCAGCAGGGCAGTGTATATGAATTTGTAAATAAGGCCACCCAAAAGGAAGCCATGGATTTTATAAATAAGCAAGTCTTTACAACTCCCATCTGGCTTATTACTAAGGATATAATGGATAAAACAGGTATGAATCCTGCCGCTACTATTTTAAGCTTACAGGAAAGTGCGTTGAGCAGGATGCTTAACACAAATACTATGAATAAACTGCTTAATGCAGAAACACAAATAGGAGCCCAGGCGTATACATTATATGACATTTTAACTGACCTTAAGCAAACAGTGTTTACAGAACTCCCTTTCAAAAAGCCTATTGATATTTATAGGCGGAACCTGCAGAAAGCCTATATAGAAAGACTGGGAGGGATCATTAATCCTGCTTCCTCCGGCAGTGGGGTAACGATCGTTGTAAACACAAGCGGATCAGATACAAAGAAATCGGATATTTTATCTTTTCTAAAAGGTCATGCCCGTGAATTAAAAACACTGGCAGATGTAGCTGCTTTAGGTACTGCTGACAAAGGAAGTAAATATCATTTACAGGATATAAGTGACAGACTATCTAAAATGCTGAATCCCAAATAAATAGATTAGACCTTTGCTAATAATACTTTTAAAAATAAAGGTCTGAAAGTATGAAGCAGTTCCGCCCGTCGGGACTGCTTCATACTTTAATTTAGACTTTGCCCCTTGACTTCTCTGACTTATCTTTGCACCCCGTTTGAAAAAGCGGTAGTTCTTCCACAGTTCCTTTATAAAAAGGACAAAAATTTCCTGAAGAGGTTCGACAAAGGTCTCCCTGTGGAGAATGCCTCAAAGGTGTACAATTAAATACTGGGTAACATGCCTAAAGTAAAAACAAACTCCAGTGCCAAAAAACGCTTTAAAGTGACCGGCACGGGAAAGATCATGCATCAGAAAGCCTTCAAACGTCACATCCTGACGAAGAAATCCAAAAAACGTAAACGTAACATGCGGATGGACGGAACTGTTGCCGATTCACATCTGCACTTTGTAAAACGTCTGTTGAGATTGAAATAAGCCACGAGCAGCTAGCTATGAGCAACGAGACTCTAACTCGAAACTCAAAACTCAAAACTCAGAACTCGCAACTTAATCTTATTAATAATTTAAACTAATTCAAATATGCCTCGTTCAAAAAATGCAGTGGCCTCTAAAGCCCGCCGCAAAAAAATAATAAAACAAGCCAAAGGTTTTTATGGCAAACGTAAGAATGTATATACCGTAGCCAAGAACGTTGTGGAGAAAGGTATGACCTACATGTTTGTAGGCCGTAAGCTAAAGAAAAGAGAATACCGCACATTGTGGATTGCCCGTATTAATGCAGCAGTCCGGGCAGAAGGAATGACTTATTCTGTATTCATCAATAAATTGCAGGCAAAAGGTATTGAGCTGGATAGAAAAGTATTGGCTGACCTTGCAATGAACAACCCGGAGACTTTTAAAAGCCTGGTTGATTCTGTAAAATAGTTTCCCTTGAGCAAAAATAAAAAGGAGGCTGTCTTAAAAGACGGTTTTTGCCGGTAAGACGGTAAGACGGTAAAAAATTACTGGTTGAATATCAATTCTTATCGTCTTTCCGCCTTCCCGGCTATCTTAGTTAAAATTACTTTTGAGACAGCCTCCTTTTTTGTTACTGGTGGCTGTTAATTATTTACCTAAACTTTATTTATATATTTCAGCGGTACATTCGTTGACCAACTTATTATATTCTTTGGTTTTCTCCGGGTCGTCTTTTAATGCTGTCCATGCATCCACCTGTTTCATTGAGCAATCATGCT
>JBKJIX010000036.1:0-10647 GCA_046598205.1 Chitinophagaceae bacterium | reverse complement strand
TCCTTTACTACTAATCGTTTGGGTTGAGACATAGTTAAATATATTATAGACCAAATATATAACAAAAAAACCAACATAACTATTTTGGTCTAAATATAATTTCACTTTGGTATTACTTGTTCAAGCAGAGTCTTCAATACTTTGTCTGCATTAAAATATGCTTCTGCCAGCTCTCTTGCAGAATTACAATGTTTCAGATAGTCACAATTAATTGTTTCCTCAACAAATGGTTCGTCACAAAGACACTCTCTTATCTGTTCGGGATGTAGTAGTTTTTGTATGTCTTTTGCAGAAAGCCAGTCACCAATGTTTGAAAGATTTGCAAATATGTGGTAAATCATGGTTTAATTTTTATCCTTTAATGCAGAAAATATTTCAGCGTAGTCGCCCCCGGGCCAACTGTGCATCTCGCCCCGGTATCGGTTCAAACCTAAAATTGCTTCATCAAATTTTAGTACAGAACACTGGCTATGATAAGCCTGTATAGCCTTTTGTTTTATTGCTATATATTCTGATATGTCTACAATATGATCAATCTGCTGAATGGGTGTCCAGACCTCATACATCCAAACGATTGGTTTATACACATCATCAGCAAATTTCTTTAAAGCAAGTGTAACAAGGGTTGCCGCAGCTTTGTGATCGGGGTGTTGTTCATCTTCATGCGGTACATATATCACGGAAGGAGAGTAGTTTTTTATTTTTTCTACAATACGTTCTATACAATTTTCATTTGCCTGGAATCTCCCATCAGGCTGTCGCCAAAAATTGATGTCTGATAGCTGAAGGATTTTTCCGGCTGAAATGGCTTCCTGCTCCCGTAAAAAAATAGTTTCTTCTTCAGATCTTCCATGTCCACCTTTTTCTCCGGATGTTAAAAAAATCACCTCCACACGGTCTCCTTCCGCAATATGTTTACAGATAGTGCCGCCACATCCAATGGATTCATCATCCGGGTGTGGGCTGATTACAAGAATTTTTTGCATATTCAGATTACATTTTTTATGAAAAGGGGGTAGATCCCCCAGGTTCTGACAACCGGGGTTTTTGATGCAAACCTTTTTTTAAAGGCTTCATCCCCTAATCCAAAGTCAAAAATTACTGCTTTTTCCTTTATGGATTGTATAAGCAATTGCCTGATCAAAACCTCACCCGGTGAATGTCTTGCTAATGATATATCAAAGCTAGGTTTATACCAGAGAAATTTATTTTGATAAAGAAAGCCAAAATGATAGGCGATCGGTTTATCCTTCCAGGTAATCATCGTAAACCGCAACCAGCCGGTTACTGTAAACATTTCACATAAACGTTTGTAAAAAGTCTTTTGAATATCTGCATTAAATAAACTTGGATATGAGGTTTGTTCCCATCTTGCTATGTGCTGATCAAAAAAATGATCCATGAGAGGCAGAATATCAGAAGATTTGTGGAAATGGTTGACCTTGATTTCCCCTTGTTTATTAAACCAGTTTTCGTGCCTGACCAGACTTTTTTTTCTCGTCGTTTGCTCAGCTTGGTCAGGTAAATTTTTTATGTCGAGCATCGGCGAAGGAAGAAATCCCTCCTCATAGTATTGCCAGTTTTGGTGTTTCGCCACCAATGTAAGTAAAGGACCAGTAGAAGAGTGGTCAGGAACATGATAAAAACGAAACCCACAAAAATCAAGGGTTTGACCGATTGCCAGCAACAACAGGTTTTCCAACACCTCCGGAAAAGTTATATCACCAACGAAATCGAGGTAATCAGAACCTCCCGATCCAACAAAAAAAATCATTCCTTCATCCGAAAAAAGAGGAGCAATAGCCACAGGTTTTCCATGTGTTTCCGCAACGCACAATAGCAGTTTGCCCCGGCCAAAAGTTTCCCACCAGGCTTTTTGCCATTGCCATGTAAGAAATATTTCATCAACTGATCCCCTTTGCAACAATTCATTCCAGCTATCAGGTGTTACGGATACATCTTCAAACCCGTCTAAAATCCGGTATTGGGTAGTTGGATTATTCATTGAACACTTCCCGTTTCAATCGAACATTTTTTAATGACCGAGTAATAATATTCTTCTAATTTAGTTAAACAAAGGTCACTGTCACATTCTTTCAATATATAGTTTCTGGCATTCATACCTAATCTTTCTGCAAACTCACGGTCCTTTAAAACTCTTCTCAATGCATCTGCCAGGGCATTGACATTTTTTGGAGGTACAAGCATTCCCGTTAACTCATGTTGTATGATCTCATCTATTCCACTTCCACTGCATCCTATTACTGGTAAACCGCAGGCCATGGCTTCTAAATAGACAAAGCCGGGTCCGCCTTCGTAATATGATGGGGCAGCAAATACATTTGCCCAGGATAAGACTTCCGGTAACTCTTCCTTATTAATAAAGCCAGTAAATTCCAGATTATCCATTAATTGAAGTGCTGTAGCTTTTTGCTTCAGGTGCATTATGAATTGTTCTTCCCCATTACCGACTATCTTTAATTGTAATCTTGGAAAATCTTTACGTAGTAGGCTGGTTGCTTCAACTAGTTCTTCAACTCCTTTATTTTTTACAAGCTTTCCAATAAAAAGTATGTTAGGTGAACCCTTTTCAGGTATTTGCCGCGGATAAAATACTTTTGTATTTATTCCCAAGTGAATTACCGGGATGTCTTTTTTTGATTCGTCATAATAGGAACGTATCCAATTAGCGGAACATTCACTGGATGAATAGACAGCATTAGCCAACTGAACACAGGCAGCTTCCATTTGAGTACCGATTTTATAAAATGTTGTGTTCGTTTCCGGCCATCCTATTGTATGTGCCAGCATTACTAAAGGGCCGTGTAACTGTATAACTGTGGGTACGCTTTTCCACTCTGTCATGTTTAAAAGCCAAGTGTAACTTTCCGCAGCCCATTCAGGGAAATCAATAATATCAAAACCAATTCGTTTATGTAAGTTTTCCAATTCTGTAGCTACCACAACACTGTGGGTAATCCAATGAACAATTTCTGTCATTTCAGTTATGAGTTCATCCATACCAGGAATACGTATTGTTGTGATATTGCCGTCCGTAGTTTCGCTGCGGGTTGTTGAGATACTTCTCGATATTACATACACCTCATGGCCCAGGCCGGCCAGACCTTTTGCTTTGGAATAGGTTTGCGTCGCAATTCCACCGTGTGCTGTTTCCGGCGGATATTCCTGTGATATCAAAGCAATTTTCATATGTTTCTTGGAAAAATATAATTGACAAACAAAATAATTGAGCTTAACTTTTTAAAAAAGCAGTCTTTTTCCTGGCCAGGTATTCATTGTCATGATCACGGACCACTTCGGCTAATTTTCCATTCTCAAGATGGAGTATAAGGTTGCAGGTGTTTAGACTATCCAGCCTATGTGTGATCATAAAAGTGGTGCGACCTTTCATGAGCCTTTCCATGGCTTCCATTATGAGTGCTTCAGTCCGAATGTCAAGGGAACTGGTAGGTTCATCAAGGATCAACACCGGGGCATTTTTAATAAAAGCACGGGCCAATGATATCCGTTGACGTTCGCCGCCTGATAGCTGCATCCCTCTTTCTCCGACCATTGCTTCATACCCATCTTTGTGATTCATAATGAAATTATGGGCATTTGCTGCAATAGCAGCTTCCATCACATCCTTGTCAGTTGCATCAGGCCGGCCATACCTGATATTTTCACTGATAGTAGTGGAAAATAATACAGGTTCCTGCAATACAATACTGAATTGGGAGCGATAATCCGCTAACTTATATTTTTTTATATCTTCTCCATCAATCAATATTTTGCCATCTAATGGATCATAGAATCGCATCAGCAGACTTACTAAGGTGGATTTACCGGCACCTGTTGTTCCCATAATGCCAACTCTATCGCCGGGTAGTATGTCAAAAGAAATATTTTGCAGGATTGGCCTTTCTTTCTCATATGAAAAAGAGACATCTTGGAAGACAAATGCCCCCTTTGCTGTCGTTAGGTGGATAGCATGAGGAATTTCTTTTACTTCTTTTTGTTCATCAAGTATAGAATATACACGGTCAACGCTGGCAATTGATGATTGTACTTCATTAAGATTCTTTATAATGCTTTGCAAGGGGGAAAATAATTGTGCCAGGTATGCCAAAACCAGTGTCAATTCTCCCAATGTCATTTTGCCTGACTTTACAAATTGGGCACCTAAAAATAGAAAGGAAGCTGCTGCAATTGCCAAAAGCATATTTACAGCAAAAGAAAATCCTGCTCCCATTCTTGCCATCTTCACATGGCCTTTCACAGCCTGATTTGCACGGTTAATGAATCTTTTTTCTTCATGATCTTCTTGCCCAAAAGATTTAACAACCCGGAGAGAAGTTAATACTTCGTGAATCACCGAAATAGCATCGCTTTCTGCATTTTTTACTTTATACCAATCCTTCCGGAGTAATTTTGTTGATAATCTTGTAAGAATAAATAAGGGAGGTAATACACATAATGCAATGATTGCAAAGTTTGCATTGATCATAAACATTACAATGATCATTGATAGGAGGGTGATAAAAGCTGAAACAAGCGTAGGAACCTGGTTAAGTATAAGGGCTCTTACCGTCATGGTGTCCCATTGAATACGATATAATGAATCTGAGGCTCCTTTTGTATCGTGATAGGCTAATGATAGTCGTTGAATGTGATTAAATAAAATGGTACGGAAATTCAGCACTAATTTTTCCCCGGTAATTGTTTCCAAAACCCAGGAAATAAAACTATTGATATTATCTATGAGGGCTACTAAAATAGCCAATGAGACTGCAATGATCAGTACTGTATCAAAACTAAACGTATAATTAGAAGGGAAAAAAGACCTGATAAAAACCGGAAGCGGATCATTACCAAAGCCACTATCAATAATAAGTTTTAAAGCATAGGGTTTCAATAAAGCAATAGGTGTAGCCAACAATGTTAACAGGAAAATACTGACTAAATAAAACCAGTAAGGCCGGGCATCTTTTAATACCCTTTTTATTAAATAAATACCCGAGTATTTCATTCCTTTTTATTGATTGCAGATAAGCTTGCAAATCGCTTTACCGCCATTTCCTTAACTTCTTCCGTATCATCTGGATCAAGATATTTAACAATCCGGGATGGGTTTCCGACGACCACTGCATATTCGGGCACATCTTCCGAGATGATGGTCTTGCAACCTATCACCGCTCCTCTACCAATTCTCACTCCTGGTAAAATTACTGCTTCAAAACCTACCCATACATTTTCTTCTAACACAACAGGAGTCGGATCTATAAATTCAATATGCCGGTTATTTGATTCAGCCGCCTTCTTCAACATGCTTCTTCTGACAGTTGTATCACAACTTGCCGAATTCATCCAACTATCAGTAATGACAGAACCCCATGATAACATACAATGATCCATTATAGTTACTGATCGATTTGCAATAATACGGGTGCATTGAAGCACAACAAACTTTCCAATATCTATCACACCGTTTTTCCCTGTTGTAAATATGCTATGCCCATAATTTCCACTGCCATATCCTAAAGTAAGGCCTACTGGTTTTTCAGAAAAAAAAGTTGTGAATGAATAAGCTGTATCCGGGTAAGAAGTTTCATCCAGAAAAACATTATCCGGAATTGGTTTCTCAAACCAGTCGTTTTCTATGAAACGTTGTCCGTTTTCGTTTTCAATAATATTTTGTACCGGGGCATTCATTTAATACAATTGAATTTCAGCGGGGTTTCCTGAAACGATTGATCCAGGAGGGACATCCTTTGAAACCACTGTTCCGGGTTGTACAACTGAACCTTTTCCAATCGTTACTCCTTTAAGAATTGTAGCATTAAACCCTATCCATACATCATCCTCTATTATTACCTGGGCGGAACCAAATACCGGCCTTTTAGTTTTATCACCTATGGTAGAAATAGCCACAGTGTCAATTAATCTGTTTGCCGCATCAATAGGATGGAAATCCGAATCCACAATCGTTGCCCCCCTGGCAATAAATACGTATTGGCCAATAATCACTTTTGTATGACATACGATGGTAGCGTTTGATAAATAACTGTAATTACCAATTTCTATATATCCCTCTTTTTCCGTGGCTAAAGAGGACATATAAATAGTTACATTATTGCCTATTACAAGACCGGGAGTTAGCTTAGAAAAAAAATGTTTGAATGTGATGGATGAATCAATTACACTGTTTTCACCGACTTTTATATTAACAGGAACCGGATGTACATGCCAATCCCCCGGAATTATTTCACCTGGCTTAATTTGATGAAACTGTTGAAAAGACGGGTTCATCATATTAATTCAATTTACTAATAAGGTCTTTTAGGACAATATTGCTGTCAAAGTAAGATCTTGATAACTCTAATGCAGCGATAGATTGTTTTTTTGGTTCTTTGCTTATTATTTTTATGGCTTCAATGGCAGATTCCATATTATTGAATGAAAAAAGGCCACTTCCTGCCGGAATATAATTTGACCATCCCGTTTCTTGGGTAACAACCGGTTTACCTGCAGCAAGGTAACAGGCTGATCTACAGGAGAACCAACCGCTGTTTGATTTTACATAGGTCTCCTTCGCTACCGAAAATTCTCCTGCAGAATTTAGAATAAAAGATCTATAATCAGCTATATTAGAAACATATGATTTAGGATTCAAAATTTTCCATCCCAAATTTTCCAATTCCATCGCATTGAAATTACTTTCTTTATTGATCGGCTTATTAATCACCACTTCAAATTGTACACATGGCATCTTTACCGGCATCTCCTTGAATTTTTCGAATTCAATATCTTTTTGGCCCCATTCCTGATTATCATACACTAATTTCTTTCTGCCAGACCAATTCATAATACTTGTAAAGGAAGAGCTATAAACTGATTCTTTATTTTGCCAAATATCAATGCAAACCGGCTGGCGGGTTGTATACCATTTAAAACCAAACTGAGGAATCTTACAATCTACCGCTCCGATATTTTCTCCAAAAGTGAAAAGAAAATTATGGTTTTCGATTAATCTTTTTGTGTTCCAGTCTTTTCCTTCAGCCAATCCTTCCATTTCAATACCATATTGGATTTGAGTAAACATTGGATCGGAATCTATCAGAACTCTTTTTGGAATTTGCAAATATTCATCTCTTAAATAAGTAGAGCAGGAAATATTAATAAAAACATCTGCAGACTTGCATATTTCCAGAATCTTTTCATCTGTCATACCGAATGAACGACCGGAAGCTATATCCCGGTAAGCCCAACGGTCCTGGAGTCCAAAACTCTCCATTGTCTTTTTTAAATATAAAATACTAGCTGTTGCATCACTCCATGCTTTGCCATCCGTTTGAAAAACGGGATATTGCATAGTATCTTCAATATAATACACATCATGCCCCAGCATTTTAAGTCCTAACGGATACTGAATATAATCCCATGTAGCGCCACCGGTAGGGTATAAGCCAATATATCCGCCCACTATTATCCTTAATTTTTCCAATACGAATAATTTATAAAAGATAAACATAATATACCTTAACGGCCCTCGGCAGCAATATTATCAGCCAATGCGTTGTCAGCATTTTCTTCATCGAAACTCAGTGCTCCATTACCATTTTGGTAATGGGATGAACGGGCTGTTTTATGTTTTACCTCCGTTGCTTTTTCTTTCCTTATTATTGTTACCGGCTCCGGTTCTTGAGAAATACTAAGTTTTGTAACCGCCACATACAAATTATTCATACAACGGGCTTTTGCAACCAACAGAAAACTAGCCGTTATAAAGAATAAGCTACCGGAAATCAAGGATAAGACCCAACTATTTCCGAGGGCAGCCCAACTAGCGGCTCCAAATAATGATACCATCATTACTAAGGCCCGGGTTGAAAACCGGGAACCACACCTGAATTTAAGAAATTGTTTGCCTCCGCCATGTTCTTCAATGGCCAACACACCCTGGCATTTTACAAGCAAGCCAGATTTAACCTGCAGATCCCAATTATCAAACTCACCGCCCCGTTTTACCCTTGCTTTTAATGATTTCAGTTCTTGCTCAATATCTGCTAACCAATCTTCCGCAGGTCTCCATTTTTCTGACCAATGGGTGAACAGCGAATGACTAATGGGGGAGAGGAACTTTGCGGAGAAACCAGCCCCTCTTTTTCTCCAGGGTGTTAGCCCATGAATTAAACGGCCATATAACCTGGCGACCGGCTGGATTATATGTAACACGGTAATGAATAGCCTGTATTTTGCTTTTTTCTTTTGTGCTGGCGAAAGCGAAACATTTTTCGAAGCGCTGAAACAGGCTTGTATCGCAACAATGGCAATAGAAGCACCGAAAAGCACCCAGCACCATAATAATGGCGCCCAGAAAAATCCAATTGCCCCCAAAAATGCCAGTAGGATGGAAAATAAATACCATTCCGGCATCAGGGGAATGCTATTCCAGAAACCTTCCGCCGGTTTATAAACAGATTGAAACAAGGCCGTGCCCCAGGTGCCATGAAAAATCTTATCTTTTTTCATTTTCACCGGCATGGTGAAACCGTTTCCATAGATACGACCGGCCCATGATAAATGTCCAAAAGCATTATACTTTTCCGGCCATTTTGCTTCGAGCAGAGCTTCGGCTTTTCCGTATCCTTTTTGTTGTCTCCAATAGGCTTTAAATGAATTGCGGCGACGATGCCATACTAAAGCGGAAGGGTGAAACCCAACGGTTCTTCCTGATTCCTGTATGCGCCAGCAAACATCCACATCATCGCCGGCTGAGCGGTAAATGGGATCAAAGCCTCCGATCTTCGTCAATGCATCTCTGCGGAATGTCATATTACAACCGGGTACATGTTCGGCAATTTCATCTGATAATAACACATGTACAGGGCCGCCAGGAGCATTGGCTACACAGGTGGCGATAAAACCATCATCGGAAGGAGCAATATTCGGTCCGCCGATACAGGCATGATCAGAATGCTGGTAAGCGTAAGCTAAATATTGTAACCAATGCGGGTCAGGAAATGCATCATCATCTATATAAGCAATGATCTCACCTTTCGCATGACGCATACCGGTATTCCTCGCATTACTTAATCCACGGTTAGGAGTGGAGATCAGTTTTACCGGGAATTCGCTGGCATATTCGGCAAGTTTGTCTTTGGAACCATCATTGACGACAATCACTTCATAATCCGGGTAATCCAATTTAAAAATTCCGGTGAGACATTCCCGGATGGTAGCTGAACCATTATAAGAACAAACTACTACTGATATAAAGGGGAGATTTTCCTTTTGTACAAAGGGTATTTTTTGCAGCGCTGCCGACACCGCCGCTAATGCGGGTTTGGGTTGCCTGTCACGGCCCACTAATCCAAAATTCCAATCTTCGATCTCAAATCCACCCCGCCACCATTCATCGGTCCAGGCAAATACAAATAGTCCGGCAGCCCCTTTTTCAAAAATGGTGGATAGCTGCCAGTTTAATACTTCAGCCTGTTTTTCTTCACCGTTACGGCAACTGTCCAATCCAATTTCAGCCAATACCAAGGGTCTGTCGCCGCAAAGATTATGGAGCCTGGAAAGATAGTTACCCAACTTTTCCGGTGTCTCGAGATATACATTGAAGCAATCAAAGTCAAGGAAACTCAGGTCAAGGTATTCTGTAGTAGGATAGTTTACATAAGTGATCAATGTTTCCGGGTCAATAGCTTTGACATGCTGATAGAGCTTCTTTAAAAAATTTTCTATCTTCTTTGGCCCGTACCATCTTACGATGGGAGCAGGGATCTCATTGCCAATAGTATAACAGAGTATGGCGGGATGTTGTTTGCAGGAAGCCACTGCTTCACCGACCCGCTTAATAATATCATTTTTTACTTTATGATCATCGAGGAAGGTAATATGCTGCTCCCAGGCAAGACCGACCATTACCTTAAGCCCATATTTTCCTGCAAGGTCCAATAAGAATTCCGGGGCCGTGGTATAAGTGCGGACGCAATTGATACCGCTGGCAGCCATCAGGCTGAAATCCTTTTCTACCATTTCAGGCGAAGGGAACTGCATGCCATTTTCATTGGGGCAGAAAGTGCCGTAGGTGACACCTTTAATATAGAATTTATCGTTTCCGTTGTACAGAAACTTACCCCTTGCCTGTATCTTCAGGTGGTCGGTAGTTGGATAGGAATTGAGGCCATGAACTTTCATACATAGATGGTTTTTGAATAAATCGCATTCTTAACCCTGACTGGCTTTTTAAAGGAAAGATCAATTCATCAGGATCGAATAGTTTTCAAAATTTGATGAATTCAGATGGCGCAACAATAGCTGGTTTAGCATTGGATCAGGGTACGAACTCAACCGTAATTTTACGGAGAAAAAAGTAAAAGTACAAGTAAAATAGTACTTTTTTTTTATAAATGTATTATTAAAATATTATGGGCAGGGCAAACGCATTAAAATCTGTCTAAGTGCATTAGGAATAAAAAGGGGAACACGGATTACACGGAAAAGACGGATAATAACGGATTTTGAGGCTGTCTCAAAAGTAAACGTAGCACAACGAACACTAAGAAAACACAAACCCGATAGCTATCGGGTTCACAAAGAAAAATTCCTTTACTTTCAATACGTTGTGTTCTTCGTGAA
>JBKJIX010000152.1:0-6114 GCA_046598205.1 Chitinophagaceae bacterium | reverse complement strand
TAAAAATCTCCAAACAACAGGGTCTATATCCCCTCCGGCGGAGGGGTGAAAACATCTTAGGTTAGAAAGAGATTTTGAATGGGGTGGGTTTATGCTGCGACAATTTGAAATGCACCCAGAGTAACAGTAGTTGCTTATTTCCTGAAAATAGTAGTACCTTAAGTGTAATTATTAACACTCACTAAAAACAACGATTATGCCTATTGTAAAAGTAATTGAGGTAATCGCTTCCTCAGAAAAAAGTTTTGATGATGCTGTGAAGCAAGCAGTAAAAGAAACTTCCAGAACCATCCGTAATATTGATTCGGTGTGGGTAAAGGATATGAAAGCCCATGTAAAGGATGGAAAAATAAAATCGTATGGGGTTATTTGCAAAGTATCCTTCCGGTTGGATAAGGACAAAAAAGATAAAGATAAAGATGACAAATAGAGAAAATTAAATCTGTCAATAAACTGGTAACCCGTTTTCATCTGAAACGGGTTATTTAATTTTGAAGAATGCCCACCCACTTTCTGTATATCATTGATATTCTTGGCACCATTTCATTTGCCGTATCTGGTGCCTTCCTGGCAATGGAGAAAAAGCTGGATCCGTTTGGAGTATTGGTGTTAGCTTTTGTTACTGCAATTGGTGGCGGCACTCTCAGGGATATGATGATTGGCAACTTACCTGTAAGTTGGCTAACAAATTCTACAGCTACGATTGTAATATTTTCTTCAGCAGTTGTCACCATGTTTTTTGGCCGCTACCTGAAACAACTCACAACCACATTATTTCTGTTCGATGCACTGGGGCTAGGCCTGTTTACCGTGGTGGGTATCAAACTCGGTATCGAGAAAGATTTCAGTATTGGTGTTTGTATTACACTTGGCACTATCACCGCTTGCTTTGGCGGAGTGGTACGGGATGTGTTGCTGAATAATATTCCATTGTTGTTCAGAAAAGAAATTTATGCCCTTGCTTGTATTGCCGGAGGCTTGGTATATTTCCTGTTACGACAATTGAAGGTAGATGCAGACCTGGTAACTATTCTTTGTATTCTCATTATTTTCACCATCCGTATAATAGCGGTGCGGCATAAAATATCTTTACCTCAATTTTACAATTCAACTTCAAAGCAATGAAACTTACACTTTACCAGATTGATGCTTTTACAAATCAACTTTTTGGCGGTAATCCTGCGGCTGTAATACCATTGAAGAAATGGATAGATGATGGACTGATGCAAAAGCTGGCGATGGAGAATAACCTGGCTGAAACCGTTTTCTTTGTTCCTTCCAAAACTAAGGGAGTTGATTTTGATATTCGTTGGTTTACGCCTACACTGGAAATTAATCTTTGTGGTCATGCCACACTGGCTTCGGCTTACGTTGTTTTTGGACTACTAAAAGCAAAAAAGAAGAAAGTAGTATTTAATTCTAAAAGCGGTTTGCTGACCGTTACAAAAAAGAAAAACATACTGGAAATGGATTTTCCTTCCTGGCCGCCAGAAAGAACTGCTGAATATCCCGGCGAACTGCTTGTTTCTCTTGGTAATCCTGAAATTGCAGGTGTATATAAAAACAGGGAGTACATTGTTGAATTAATGAATGAAGAGGCGGTGAGAAAATGTGATCCTGATTTTTCATTAATGCGTAAAGTAGATAAAATGATCATCATCACCGCACCGGGCAAAGAAGTGGATTTTGTATCCCGTTTTTTTGCTCCCACTTCAGGTATTGATGAAGACCCGGTAACAGGTTCGGCACATTCACAGTTAATTCCTTTTTGGAGTGAAAAATTGGAGAAAGCGAAAATGATGGCCAAACAGCTTTCCCAAAGAGGCGGGGATATTTATTGTGAGCAAAAAGGAGAGAGAGTGATTATGGGTGGGGAATGTGTGTTTTATATGAAAGGACAGATAGAAATACAATAACTTTAGTCAAAACAAACTATTATGTCAAAATCCCCGTTTACTTTGTCGCCAGACGAACAGGTAATTGATATCTGGACTTTATTGTATATCCCTCCCGGTGGAGGAAAGTACAATGGTAAACTGACCATTACCAATAAAAGACTACTCTACGATGCGAAGTATGATATTTCTGCAAAAGGATTACTCTCAGAAGCCCTGTTTATAAAATGGGGAAGTGAAGGCTATCTTGAAATCAACAAAGCAGACATTACTGATGTACAGGTAGAGAAAAGTTTTTTTGCCAAAAAAGCCATACTCACTTTAAGTGACGGCTCAAAGCATACATTTAATTATGGGGCCTTGAATATTGATAAAGTAGTTGTTGCTATCAATTCCAGATAATAATTATTCAAAAAATCTTTCCCGTAATTCCGGTGTTGGAATCATACAACTTTCTTTTTTTCCATACCATTTATACCTGTTGCGGGCAATGATGTTGTAGAAAAAATCCCGGATAAACTTTGGGATGATGATAAAGCCATAAAATAATTTCCAGCCCCCGTCCAGGTATTTTGCAATTCGGAGTGCTGCGGATGATTGGGTATAAACCTTCCCGGCATCAATAAATATTACAGAATTAAGAGAAGTCGGTTGAAGGTTATATTGAGGGAGTAACCGTTTAGCAGTTTCTCCTTGTATTGGCGTAAACCGTAGTTTCTTTTTTCTATCTCGTTTAATTGCAAAGTTCACCCAGTAGTTGCAGAAATTACATACACCATCAAAGAGGATTATCATGTTTTCTTCCATTATTAACAAAGGTAACCCTGATTTTTTTGTGGATTAATTGTAATTTTCTACTATCAGAAAATTTATGTAACAATCATTTCTGGGTTCTAAATTTAATTATTTGACACTATGTTTTACAAACTAAATGTTTTATCATGGTTATTATCAATTATATTGATAGCAGGATGCGATGTAACCAAAAAAAGAAACAAAGAAGTTGCTGCAACAGGTAATACCTGGTATCAAAAGGACTATGTATATTCAGATGGCAGTGCCAACCGGTATGTGTTCAGCAAAAATGGATTTGAATATTTTCCCGTAAGCCCTGCGGAAAGTTCCAGTGGTACTTATAGCGGTGGAACTTATATAAAAAAAATACCTGAACTAAGTTTGTTTTATGCCGTGGTGGATAATATAAAAATGGCGTATGATATCAAAGCAGATCATACTGATACACGACAAATGGGGAGTGGATTAATAGAAATTCGGGAAAACGGAAGCCAAACAAAATTTATGATTAAAATGGGCTTTAAATCACAACAGACGATAGAAAAAGTATTAAAACAAATAAGAGATGCCAGGTAAGTATGTCGTTATCCCATATTATGAAACACTTTCTGCACATCTTCATCCTGTTCTAATTTATCAATCAGTTTGCTTACATCAGCTACCTGATCATCAGTAAGAGGAACAGTAACAGTAGGTATCCATTCTAATTCTGCTGTAACAGGAACGATGCCTTTATCTTCCAGTGCTTTTTGCATATTGCCAAAATCGGTAAAGCCGCAACGAACGACCAATATATCTTCGCCATTTTCGCCGGTGCTTTCGCCCAGTTCTTCAAGACCATAGTCAATCAACTCCAACTCCATATCTTCTGCATTAAGCCCTTCGGGTTTTAATTTGAAGCAACCCATTTTTTTAAACTGGAATGCTACACTACCACTATTACCCAATGCACCATGCCCTTTGGTAAAGCAGGATTTTACATTGGCAACTGTTCTTACATGATTGTCTGTTGCCGTTTCTACCAATATAGCCACACCATGCGGTGCATAGCCTTCGTAGAGTATCTCATCATAGTTCACCAGCTCTTTTCCCTGTGCCCTTTTGATGGCGGCTTCTACACGGTCCTTAGGCATGCCCACACTTCTTGCATTTTGAAAGCAACGACGAAGGGCGGCATTAGAGTTTGGGTCGGGGCCGGCAGCTTTTACAGCAATGATTATCTCTTTACCGATACGGGTAAAATTTTTTGCCATTTTATCCCAACGGGCAAACATCGAGGATTTACGTACTTCAAAAATTCTTCCCATAGTATTATATCATCCTTGAGTATTGTCACCCTGAGTTTGGCGAAGGGTTGTCGAAGGATGGGCTGCAAATCTAAGGCAATGGGCCGAAATGAAAAACCGTCCCGGAAACCGGGACGGGTTACTAATATTGATCAGATAAATCAGGCTTTATCTTCAGATCTGCCCAGCTTGCTGGCATAAAGCCCCGCATGAACAACTGCAAAACCAAGAGATATATAAAGTAAGGTCCTGTCAGCATCAAAACCTACGGTGTTTTGATGAAGGAAACCAACGATAGCTAAAAGGCCAGCCAGTGCTATGCCGGTAATCCGTGCCATCTTCATTCCTTTTCTTTTGTCTGTTCCATTACCAAGATGACTGTTTTTAGCTCCATATACTAAATAGATATCAAGCCCTATCAGCATCCATACCAATAAACGAATCCATGTATCCATTGGTAAGAACACCATCATAAATAAACAAACGACAATGCCCAGAATGGGAACCAATGGAACCATCGGTGTTTTAAATGCCCTTGGTAAATCCGGCATTTTTTTCCGCATCACCCATACGCCTATACATACCAGGATGAAGGCAAACAATGTTCCGATACTCGTCATTTCTCCCACCACTCTTGCCGGTACAAATGCAGCAAAAAGACTTACAAATAACATGAACAGCAAATTGCTTTTTGCAGGAGTCTGTGTTTTAGGATTTACAGCAGAAAATATTTTAGGTATTAAACCATCTTTACTCATGCTAAAGAACACACGGCTTTGCCCCATCAGCATTACTAATATTACAGAAGCATAGCCAAAAAGAATGGCTACTACAATAGCACGGTTAAGCCAGGGATAATCAGGTTTGATAACACCTGTTGCATCAGCCGTACCCATGTGTTCAATTGCAACATAAACAGGGGCAATCTTATCTTGGGGATCGGTTCCTAAGAATTCTTTGTAATTGGCAACACCTGTCATTACATGGGCAAAAAGGATGTATAAAACAGTACATATAGCAAGGGAGCCTAAAATACCAATGGGCATGTTTTTCTTTGGATTTTTTGTTTCCTGTGCCGCAGTGCTTACTGCATCAAACCCAATATAGGCGAAAAATACAATGGCCGCTGCTCTAATAACTCCTCCAAATCCGTTATTAAAAAAACTACCATGGCCCGGCTCCGACGCTGGTATAAAGTAAGGGTCATAATTGCCAGTATTGATATACTGCCAGCCAAGAATAATAAACACTAAAACCACTGTTACTTTAAGGCCAACAATAATAGAATTTACAAAAGCACTTTCTTTAGTACCTCTTATTAAGAGCAAACTCATTAAAACAATAATGAAAACAGCAGGAAGGTTAATAATTCCACCATCCCAAGGACCAGCAGTTATTTCAGTAGGTAAATGAATATTTAAGCCAGCTAAAAATTTAACTAAGTAGCCGCTCCAACTTATACCTACCGTAGCGGCACCTACTGCATATTCCAACACCAAATCCCAACCAATAATCCAGGCGATAAACTCACCCATCGTGGCATACGAATAAGTGTAAGCACTACCCGCAACAGGAATCATAGAGGCAAATTCTGCATAACAAAGACCGGCAAACAAACAACCCAGGCCAGCAACTACAAAAGAAAGAGTGATAGCAGGGCCAGCATGATTGGCTGCTGCCATACCGGTGATAGAAAACAAACCTGCACCAATGATGGCGCCAATGCCCAATGCAATTAAACCCCGGGCTCCTAATGTTCTCTTTAAAGTATGTGTTCCGGTCTCAGCTGCTTCATTCATTAAAGCTGCCATCGGTTTTCTTACAAATAAACTCATATGTTGGGTTTTATTAAGTGACTAAGTTAAGGATACAAACTAATACTTTATTGTTTTATGGTCTTCTGCCTTGATACGGCAAAATAATACAAAGGAATACCTGCCAGCACAATGCCTAATCCCCAACCTGCATAAACAGGTTTATACCAGATAAGCAAAATGCAAAAAGCAATTGCCATCAATATATAAATAGCCGGTAATAAGGGATAGCCAAATGCTTTGTAAGGCCTTTCTAAACCGGGTTTATTTTTTCTTAAAATAAAAATTCCAAGAATGGTTAACGCATAGAACATCACTACTACA
>JBKJIX010000006.1:0-57588 GCA_046598205.1 Chitinophagaceae bacterium | reverse complement strand
TAATTTTGCAGTTGGTTTTCCCAAGGATAAATAAGAAGTGGTAATACCCAATGATGTTCCCAATTCAAGAATTGTTTCCGGCTGATATTCTTTTACCATCCTGAATAATAACTGACCGAATTTTTGGGGTTTGGCAGAATTCTTTGCAATAATCGCTACTGTTTTTTTATTTTTTTTATCCAATGAAGAACCTGCTCCAAAATCTTGGATTGTTATAACGGTTTCATCTTTTAATAAGTCGCTACGTAATCTTTCTACGGTATCATATTCCGGGTAATGCTGTTTATCATTCAATACATGAGTAATGAAATGAAAGATAAAAGGAGAATGTGTTCCGTGGCCTTTCCCGTTGGAAGAAGTGAGATAATACTTAAGATATTTTCGGGCTAATTGCCATTTATAATACATGGGTTGAAAATAAGAAATTAGAAATGAAAAATAAGGAATCAAAAAGTGTTCGCCGAATTAAAATAAGTATTTTCTCCTTTGGAATTTGCTATTATTATTGTCCCGCTATCCAATCCGTTCCCACAGTTCGAAAGAATAGTTATACGCATTTTTTTCATCTGCTTCATGTATTTGCTGGCTAACAAGATGCCATTGTTTGGGACTTAATGAAGGGAAAAAGGTATCGGCTTCCGGCTCGGCATCTACCCTTGTCAGGTAGATGCGGCTGGCTTTATCAAATAGTGCCTTATAAATTTCTCCGCCGCCAATTACCATTACTTCTTTGGCATCGGTTTGCTTTGCTACAAACAAGGCATCATCAATTTTCTGAACAGCCACCGTGCCTTCTACATTCCATCCGGACTGGCGGGTGATGACAATATTTTTTCTACCGGGCAATACTTTTCCCAACGATTCAAATGTTTTTCTGCCCATCACCACCGGCATTCCCCAAGTTACGTTTTTAAAATGCTTCATATCATTGGGCAGATGCCATGGCAGTTTTCCGTCTTTTCCGATGGCATTATTTTTTGCTGCTGCTACGACGAGAGAAATTATCATAATGAGAAATTAGAAGTAAAAAATAAGGAATGAGAAAGTGGCACTTTACTTTTTGAGTCTTTCATCATTGCTTTTGGCGGTTTCAATACTTTTAAAAAAATAGCCATTAGCTGATTAGCTTCATTAAAAGCTATTTCAACTTTTGGGTGAACCAAAACCGGCTTTCTTTTTATAATTTTTAGATTTACTCTTGACTCCCTTATTTCTTTTAAGACCATCTTCATCTTATGCAAAAAATCAGCCCTTGATTCTGCAGCCTGAGCTTCTCCGTAAATTAGAGCCGGTGCAGTTCCACTTTTTGACAACTGATACTCAAGATTCTGACCAGCCTTTGTACTTGGCAGCAACTCGCAAACCTCCAAGCACATACAAGCAAAATCAACTAACCTGTCTTCAAGGTCAAATTTTGAAGTCTTAACTTCCATCGGCAAAGGCTTTATTTCTTCATTTTTCATTTCTTATTCCTTATTTCTCATTATCAGATTGCAACCGGAGCTTTTATCGCCGGATGACATTCATAATTTTCCAACGTAAAGTCTTCAAATTTAAAATCAAAAATATTTTTTACAGAAGGATTTAGTTTTATAGTTGGTAATGGAAAAGGTTTTCTGCTTAATTGAAGGTTTACCTGTTCTTTATGATTGTTGTAAATATGTACATCACCAAATGTGTGGACGAAATCGCCGGGTTCTAAATCACAAACTTGTGCAATCATCATTGTAAGCAAAGCATAAGAAGCAATATTAAAAGGCACACCAAGAAATACATCCGCACTTCGTTGATATAACTGGCAACTTAATTTTCCATCGGCCACATAAAACTGAAACATATTGTGACAAGGCATCAGTGCCATTGCCGGCAGATCAGCCACATTCCATGCACTTATTATTAAACGGCGGCTGTCAGGGTTTTTTTTTATCTGGGCAATCAAATCACTAACCTGATCAATTACTTTCCCATCTCTGCCTTCCCAACTTCTCCATTGTTTACCATACACAGGGCCGAGATCTCCATTTTCGTTTGCCCATTCATCCCATATCTTCACTCCATGTTCTTTCAGATAAGCAATATTTGTTTCTCCTTTTAAAAACCAGAGCAGTTCATGAATAATACTTTTCAAGTGAACTTTTTTAGTAGTCACTAATGGAAATCCTTTTTGCAGGTCAAAACGCATTTGATAGCCAAAACAACTTTGTGTGCCAGTGCCTGTACGGTCTGTTTTATGAGTACCGGTATTTAAAATATGCTGAAGAAGGTCAAGGTATTGCTGCATGGGTGCAAATTAGGAAGAAAGCCCGGAGCTGTAAGCTATGATTTATGAGTTGTGGGCAAGCTGTGGATTGCAAGTGTGTTTAAATTTGAACCACATAGGATATAGAACACAATAGAAAGACATATAGAATATGTGAAGGCTATGTTCTAATCCGTCTATTGGGTTCAAACAGATACACTACCAGATTGCAGCATTCCTGCAACGGAAGAGGTCTTGATTGTATCTTTACCAACAGTTTTTAAAACGTAATCATGAAATTCAGCGCAAAATCCATTGTTGTTTTAGTTTGTTCATTTTTTGCAATCAATCAGACCATTTTTTGCCAATCCGTAACTATTGCCGATACAACAAAACTTGACAAGCATATTACCATCCTTAATAATAAAGTATTTTTCAATTTTCCTGCTGCCGCTGTAGTTAGCCCTAGGGTAGCCGATATAATGGCAGCCGACCCAAATGAAAATAAAGAAACCCGTATCATAATAGACTACGGCAAAATGCGGATGGTTTTCATGGCACAGGAATTATTTGCCCTTAGCGGAAAAACACTTTTTGATGATATTGCAAAAGAAATGGAGCCTGATTTTAATTTTACAAGAAAGATATTATCTGACAACGATTCTTTGCTGGCTATTCTCTCTACGCCTACCTTATTCGATTCTGCTGCAACTGCCATATTGGTTAACAGCCTGTTGATAAAATCTCCCGACAATACTGTTAGCCGGATTGATGTGTATATAAACCCTGATGCGTTTCCATTAAAAGATGAATATGTCAGGCTATCTGAAAATATTTTTAAGACAATTACGAAAGGAGGAAGAAGAATTAACCTTGCTGCAAAGGAAGAAAGCTATAAGATATTTGGAACCAACAGTAAGTTTCTTTTCAAACTTCCCAAAAACTATTTTGTTTCCGTTGATGAGAAATATGACTTCGGGGTGTTTAAATTAAATAAATTTAAAACCCTGCTGACGGATACCACCTATACCAGCATTACCATTTATGCAGGCCATCACCCTTCTTATTTTCATAAAGAATATGGATACACAGAAGATAAAGCCGTAAAAACAAAAGGGCAATTCTTACAAAGCCCTGTTGACTGGTTATATTTTAAAGATGATGCACAAAATTTTTACCTGAAAGAACAATTCATTCCTGCTGATGCTATTGAAAAAGGACTTATACTGCATGTGGCCATACTCAGTAATAAAAAAGAAGTGCTGGAAGAACTGGTAAAAATTGCTGAGGGGATAAAGATTGTGAAATAAAAATGGGCTGATAAATTCTTTATCAGCCGTTCCGCCTTTCCAATTCTTTTTTTATCAACCCTAATTCTCTTCCGGTTTGCCCTTTTACCGAAGTATTTTCCTGTGCCCGCCGCATCAGGTATGGCACTACATCTTTAATAGGCCCAAACGGTAAATACTTACTTACTGAGCATCCGGCATGTGCCAGGTTGAAAGTAATATTGTCACTCATACCGTACAATTGGCTCCAGTGAATATGCGGATGATTTAATGACAACCCTTTTTGTTGCAACAACTGAGTAGCATAAAGATTGCTGTGCTCATTATGCGAAGCAACAATTAAACCAATGCGGTCTAACTGTTCAATACAAAATTCAACACCGGCATTATAATCCCTGTCGCTGCTTTCTTTATCTCGCTGTATGGGTGATGGATAATTTTTTTCAGCCGCTCTTTTCCTTTCCTTCTCCATATAAGCACCACGAACTAATTTGGCTCCGAGAATAAAGTTTCTTTCTGTAGCAGCCTCATGTGAATCTTTTAAAAACTGTAATCTGTCGTGCCGGTAATGCTGAATTGTATTATACACCACTACCCTGCCCTTATTAAAAGTATCCATCATTAATATGGTGAGTGCATCAACCGGGTCCTGTATCCAGGTTTCTTCTGCATCTACCAGCACACCAATCTTTTTCTCTGCGCCTGTTTCGCAAATCCGCATCATACGATGACGGACACGGTGCCATTCTTCTTTTTCTACTGTAGTCAATTCATCCACTGCCTTCAAAAACCGTTTCATCAACTTTCCCTCCGCAGCATGCATCATCTCGTCGAGTTTTTCCAATAAAGCATACCGGGCAAAGCCGGTTACCTTGATACTCATGAAAGGAATATTGGGCTGTGTAGCTGCATAATTTATCACCCGGATAAATTCATCGGTTGAATCGTCAAATCCTTTTTCTCCATCATCACCGCCTTCTACACCATAATCGAGAATTACCTTTACGTTGTACCCCCCAAGCCTTTTTGCTACAACTGCTGTTTCGTCTAATGTTTCGCCCCCTACAAATTGGGCAAAAATTGTATTCCGTATTATTCCTTTTACCGGCAACCCAGCTTTAATAGACCAGGGGGCCAATCTTGTACCCATGCTAACTAACCAGGGCTTACCCATCATAGAAAAAAGGAACCGGGCTTTTTTTAGTTGCTCATCGGATTTATACTCGAACGCAAATTCTGTATTGTCAAAAGAAATAGTGACAGGTGGGGATTTCATAGAAATCAAATTAATTAGTGGGTAAAATTAAGGTTTCATCCTTTCCTTCAATGATGAATCTTTAAAGAAGAACAAGCTTATTCCTGATTTAAATACCTTTGTCCAAAATCAAATTAATGGAAGCAAAAAAATCAGCAGGCAGTTTAATTATCATGACCGAAATCGTACTGCCGAATGATACAAATGTATTTGGCAACCTGATGGGGGGACGGCTAATGTACTGGATGGATATAGCCGCCGCATTGGCTGCACAAAAACATTGTAATGCCCCCGTAGTTACTGCTTCTGTTGATAATATTTCTTTTGAAAACCCTATCAAATTGGGCAATGCTGTTCATATAGAAGCAAAAGTTACCCGGGCTTTTAGTAGCTCAATGGAAGTACACCTGAAAGTGTGGGGAGAGGATATGACCCAGCAGTACAGGTATAAAAGCAACGAAGCGTATTACACATTTGTGGCGTTAGACCCCAACCGCAAGCCCCGTCCTGTTCCGGAGCTGGTTGCAGAAACTGAAGAAGAGAAAAAACTCTTTGACGGTGCATTAAGGAGAAGGCAGCTACGATTAGTGCTTGGAGGAAAAATGAAACCCGATGATGCAGTGGAATTGAAAGCTCTTTTTTTCAAAGACTGATTTATCCTTTACTTGTCGGTTGTTTGCCAATGATGTTTTCCCATCATCATATACTTTTTGCTCTGCTCAATTGAGTCCATGATTTGTGCCGTTATATCTTCTGCTGGTGCATCATAGTCAATTACCAACGGCTCTTTAAATGTTATGGAGAGTAAGGACCCTTTCTTTTTAAACTTCAATCCCTTTTTATTAAATGCCCGCCAGTAACCACTTATCACCACCGGAATAACAACAGGTTTTGTTTGTTTAATGATTAAAGCTGTTCCTTTTCTACCCGGTGCAAATGGTTTGGTGGTGCCTTGCGGAAAGGTGATGACCCAATTATTTTCCAATGCTTTTAAAATTTTTCTTGTATCAGAAGGATCAAGCCCCCGCCTGACTTCTTTTCCTTCGGCCCGCCAGGTTCGCTTAACGGTTAACCCGCCAGCCAATAAAAATAACCGGCTGATAAAACTGCCTTTCATGGTTTCTTCTGCTGCTACATAATTTACCCTGGTAAAAGGATTCAGCAGGTAATAAGGAATACCAAGCCGGTTCATCTTACCCCATTTTACGGCGCAAAAAATATGGAGAAAAGTAATTACATCGGCAAAGTAAGTTTGATGGTTGCTGACAAAAAGCACCTTTTTTTTAGGGAGCCCTTTGAGATGTTCCGTACCGGATATTTTCAGTTTATTAATGATGGCAAGACCGGGATAAGAAAGCAGGCCAACAAAAAAATAAACTAATTTCCTTACCGGATGAAAATTTCTTAATCTTTCGCCTATGGAAGCCATGCAATTACTTTTTCAATCAATAATGGCCCAAATTAAGGAATTGTGAACGAAGTAAGTAACACCACTGAGTTACTTGCACTACGAACAAAGAAAAACGAGAAATAAGCCAGAATGTAACATGAGCTGTGTGCCCCACTTCTCTCCAGAGTCTCTACAAAAATTTCCAGGCCATCCCGAAATAATCGGGACTAGTTGTCCCGGCCAGCAGCTTTTTATAACCAATGAATCTGACTGACGAACCCGATAGCTATCGGGTCGCCGTATAAAACGTATTACTCCTTTTCATAAAACCAATGCCTATTTTTGACGAAACAAATTCCGTATGATTTCTTACAACCCAAAAGACTGGTTTACTTTCATTTTCAAATTTCATAAAGCTGATACATTTCGCCAGTTATTTCCGATGATAATTGGTATCTGTATTTACTCTGCCATCATTGCTTACCTGGAACTGGAATTCTGGAAAATGTCATCAAACAGTTATGTAAGAAATATCCCTGTCATGCACACTTTGCTGGGCTTTGCTATTTCCATGTTATTGGTCTTTCGTACCAATACCGCTTACGACCGCTGGTGGGAAGGAAGAAGACTCTGGGGAAGCCTTGTAAACACCAGCCGCAACTTTGCCATGAAGCTGAACATACTGCTTCCGGAAGATGATAAAGTGCAACGTTCATTTTTCCGAAAAATAATTCCTGCCTATGCGTATGCCCTGCACAATCATTTGCACAAAGAAAAAACAAGGATTGAACTGTTTGATGATAAAGAGCACAAACATCTGTTTGATAAAATAGACCACAGCAAACATGTGCCTAACCAAACAGCCCTTTTAATGTATCAGCATATTCACCAACTGTATAAAGAAAGCAAGCTAACAGGAGAACAGTTATTGTTTCTTAATGCCGAACTGCAATCCTTTACCGACATCTGCGGTGCCTGTGAAAGGATTAAGAACACTCCTATCCCTTTTTCTTACAGCGTCTTTATAAAAAAATTCATTTTCTTTTACATCATGACATTGCCTTTTGGCTATGTATTCCAGTTAGGGTTTTATGTAGTACCGGTAGTTGCTTTTATCTTTTATGTGCTGGCCAGCCTTGAGTTGATTGCTGAAGAAATAGAAGACCCTTTCGGCGGCGATCAGAATGATGTACCAACAGAGGCATTGGCGCATAATATTCATAAGCATGTAGCAGAACTTCTTTAGCATTCACCCTATAAAAAAGTTGAACATCTCTTATTATTGTCAATAGCTATTCAACAACTAAGTCTATCTTTAATCTCATAGTACAAGGATTATTTTTTTCTATAAACGAAACAATAATTAACCGCCCTCACCAATAGCCTTGTACCGGCACCAGTAATAATTTCATCAATGAAAGTAGCAGTCTTTAATACAAAGTCTTATGACCGGGAGTTTTTTGACAGATTTAATGTATCGGGCAAAAACCAGTTAACCTATTTTGAAGCTCCCCTTAATATTAACACGGCAAACCTGTCACAAGGATTTGAAACAGTATGTGTATTCGTAAATGATAAGATTGATAATGCAGTAATAGAAAAATTGAGTTCGTATGGAGTTAAACTAATTGTGCTTCGCTGTGCCGGGTTTAACAATATTGATATAAAAGCCGCAAACGAAAAAGAAATAAAAATTCTGAGAGTATCGGCGTATTCGCCGCAGGCAATAGCAGAACATGCAGTTGCCCTTATCCTTACATTAAACAGAAAAACACATAAGGCCTACAACAGGATCAGGGAAAATAATTATTCCCTGGAAAAGCTTCTTGGATTTAATCTTGATGGAAAAACAACAGGGGTAATTGGAACCGGACGAACAGGTGCTTCCTTTTGCAGGATAATGCTTGGTTTTGGGTGCAGCGTTTTAGCAAACGACATATTGGAATCTGAGGAGCTAAAGAATGCCGGGGTTGAATATATATCATTAGATAAATTACTGGAAAGGTCAGACATTATTTCACTCCATTGTCCGCTAACAGCAGATACACAGCATCTGATTGATAAAGATGCTTTTTCAAAAATGAAAAAAGGGGTAATGTTAATCAATACAAGCCGGGGTGCCGTAATTAATACAACACATGCCATACAGGCATTAAAGACCGGGAAACTTGGCTACCTGGGAATGGATGTGTATGAACAGGAAGAAAATTTATTCTTTAAAGATTTATCGGAGAGTATTATCCAGGATGATATAATAGCCCGGCTTATGTCATTTCCCAATGTACTTATTACTGCTCATCAGGGTTTTTTTACAAAAGAAGCAGTAGAGCAAATTGTTACCACAACATTTAAAAATATCAGCGACTTTGAAAACGGAGTACAAAGCAGTAATGAAGTGAAGTTTGAAAAATAATCGTCAATAATACCATGTTACATTATGGCACCGAAAATATTTATGCGTATCTTACCGCAAATAAAAAGCTATGCGTCAATTATTTTTTACAGTTTGTATCGCCACACTAAGTTTTTCCTGCGGCAGTGCTGATAAAAAAGAAAAAGAATCTGTTACAAAAGATACGATTACAGCCCCGCCACCTGATACAGCAACAAAACAACCAGTTAATCCGCCAGCCACTGCTGATTCCACAAAAACAGTTAAGCTGACTTTTTCGGGATATGATGAAGGCGATTATGCCCACCTGCTGTTTACAGAAACCGGTACCAGCAATGACTATGATTTTGGACACCCGGAAGATAATAACATGGATAATATACCAGTGGTGATAAAAGATAACAAAACCTCTTTTGGTTATAAAGTAAATAATAAAATGAAGGGTACTAAGTATGTTGCTGAACTGGTGTATAAAATAACAGATACGTATGATGACAGCGGACAACCTAAAAAGGCAAAAAAGTGGCGGATTGCAAGTATAAAAAAGGCAGAATAACCAATTCTTACATTTTCTATAAAAAGTTATAATGAAAATAATTACACTGATTTTTGCATCATCTGCCTTCCTCCTATCATGCAACAATAAACCTGAAACAAAAGAGAAGGAAAAGGAACCAGTAACGGTTGATACATCAAAAGCTCCAATAGTTGGTAACGACAAGGATGAAAATGGCTGTATCGGATCAGCCGGTTACCAATGGTCATCCTTAAAAAAGGATTGTATTAGAATTTTTGAAGCTGGTACAAGGCTCAATGCCGCAGAAGCTGTTACAGACAAAACAACAGCTGCTTTTGTGATATTTAATAGCGACAGTACTAAAGCTGAATTATTTATTCCCGGCCTGTCTGCATCCAGTATCATTTTTGACGGCAGAAAAAGCGATGCTAAAGTGTGGGCAAAAGATGATTGGTCGTTAGAAAAAACAGCAAAAGGTTTACAACTTAAAAAAGCCGGGGTAGTACAATATGCAGAATAGTTAGGTTTTTTTTACAGCTTCTGCCAAGGCAACTTTATTAAACTTTTTCCGTTTATTTATATCTGACGAATTTAATCCTGTAAAAAAAGTAGTTATGAGTAAGGTATTAGTTGTAACAATCATCCTGGGTATATCTGTTTTCATCACTATTTCCTGTAGCAAAGAAAATGGCGGTGGCGGCGGTGGCAGCACTACGTTAGATTGCAGCACCGTTACCAATAAAGCTTTTGCAGCCAACATAAGCCCAATAATACAGGCTTCTTGTGCTATAGCAGGTTGCCATGCAGCAGGGAGTATAAACGGTCCTGGCCCCCTGACTAATTATAATCAGGTTTTTAATGCTCGTAATACTATTCGCTCTGCCGTTTCTTCCGGCAGAATGCCACAGGGAAGCACCCTTACTACTGCACAAAAAAATTCCATTCTTTGTTGGATAGACAGTGGTGCCCCTAATAATTAACCCAGAATTTCGTTCTTATCTTTTCTGATAGCAGTTTAATTTTCTTGCCGTCTTTCCAATATATTTATATCCTAAACTGCTTATGATGTTAAAACGTTACGTAACGCTTCTGCTATTATTTGTTTCTGCCAATCTTTTTGCACAAAAATTAGATAAACTAACCGTCGAAAAAATAATGAGAGACCCCAAATGGATGGGCAGCTCTCCTTCCGGAACTTCCTGGAGCAATGACGGAACAACACTTTACTTTCTCTGGAACCCGGATAAAGAACCAAGTGATTCTCTTTGGTATATAACTACCCCCAATAAAACACCGGTAAAAGCCACTGCTGCACAAAAGCAGGCAATTAGTTCGGAAAGCAATTACAATTACAACGAAGCCAGAACAGCTTACGTATTTGCAAAAGATGGGGATGTGATTTACAAAGATGTAAAAACAGGGAAAACAAAACGCATCACCCAAACAGTTGACCTGGAATTGAACCCACAGTTTTCTTATAACGAAACAAAAATAGTTTATACCCGCAATCAGAACTTATATGCCTGGGATATTACCAATGGTGAAACAATGCAACTGACGAATGTAAAATCTGGCGATGCTGCTCTCACCCCACCCACCAACTTTGGTGGCGGAGGTGGAGGAGGTGGTGGTTTTCAAAGAGGTGGTGGCAATACACCGGTGGCCGCCGGTAACCAACAGGAACAATGGTTAAAAAATGATCAACTGAAATATTTCCAGGTATTAAAAGAAAGGAAAGAAAAAAAAGATAAGGCCGATGCCTACACAAAGGCACTTTCTAAAGTAAAAGAATTAAGAAGCATTAGCATTGAGGACAAAACACTACAAGGACTTGGCATTAGCCCCGATGGAAGGTTTGTAAGTTATCGTCTCTCCAAAACTGCGGCGGCGGTCAATGCAAAGACTACGATTGTTCCAAGCTATGTAACAGAAACAGGATTTACAACTGATATTCCTGCCAGAACAAAAGTGGGTGCAACCCAAAACACTTCAGAATTTTTTGTTTATGACAGGGATAGAGATACTGTGCTGGTTGTAAAAACTGATTCAATACCCGGCATACAAGATCTGCCTGATTATGTAAAAGATTATCCTAAACAATTAGAAGACAGAAAAAAGAAACCAACAAACCGTGCAGTTAGTTTTAGCAGCCCGGTATGGTCGCCCAAAGGAACCAATGTTGTATTGGATATCCGTTCGCAGGATAATAAAGACCGCTGGCTGATGCGGTGGGATACTGCAACGGGTAAATTAAAACTATTAGACCGGCAACGGGATGAAGCATGGGTGGGCGGGCCGGGTACTGGCGGCTTTGGTGGTGGCAACACCGGCTGGATAGATGAAAATATTTTTTGGTACCGTTCAGAAGTAACCGGCTATTCTCATTTATATACAGCCAATGTAGTAACTGGCGAAAAGAAAGCATTGACAAGTGGAAAGTATGAAGTGCAACAGGTGCAATTGTCAAAAGATAAAAAATCTTTTTACATTACTACTAACGAAGTGCATCCGGGTGAGCAACATTTTTACCGTCTTTCAATTGCTGATAGCAAAAAGGAAAAGATAACAACAATGACCGGTGCGAATCAAGTTACTCTTTCACCTGATGAAAAACAATTAGCCATACTCTACTCCTACTCTACTAAACCCTGGGAATTGTATTTGCAGGAAAATAAAGTGGGTGGAAAAACTGAACAGATAACAAACAAAGCTCAAAGTGAAGAATTCAAATCATATTCCTGGAAAGATCCAGAAGTGATAAGCTTTGCTGCAAGAGATGGTGCCACTGTGTATGCAAGATTATACAAACCTGCTAATCCGCATCCAAATAAACCGGCAGTCATATTTGTACATGGCGCAGGCTATTTACAAAATGCACATAAATGGTGGAGCAGTTATTTCAGGGAGTATATGTTTAACAATTTGCTCGCCGACAATGGCTATTATGTAATGGACATTGATTATCGTGGCAGTGCAGGCTATGGCAGGGATTGGAGAACGGGCATCTACCGTTTTATGGGAGGAAAAGATTTGGACGACAATACCGATGCTGCAAAATATCTTTCTACAACTTTTGGTGTTGACCCAAAAAGAGTGGGTGTATATGGCGGTTCGTATGGTGGCTTCATCACCTTAATGGGAATGTTTAATGAACCAACTGTGTATGCAGCTGGTGCGGCATTGCGTCCTGTTACGGATTGGGCCAATTATAATCATGGTTACACAGCTAATATTCTGAATGAACCATTCAACGATAGCATTGCTTACAGAAAAAGCTCTCCCTATTATTTTGCAGAAGGATTAAAAGGCAATTTGCTTATCTGTCATGGCATGGTGGATATAAACGTTCACTACCAGGATGCAGTAAAATTAGCACAGCGGTTAATTGAATTGGGAAAAGACAACTGGGAACTGGCAAGCTACCCAATGGAAGATCATGGTTTTGCAGAACCGAGTAGCTGGACGGATGAGTATAAAAGAATTTTCAAATTATTTGAAACGGTATTGAAAAAGTGAATGGCGAATAGTGAGTAGTCTATGGGCACTTAAAGTGCAGGATTCGCATTCACCATTGACAATCCACTATTGACAACTTCCCTATATTTGTAACTTAACAACCGGTTATGGCGAAACAAATTGAAGATTTTGATGCTAACCTGGCGGGTGAAGAAGGAAAGTCGGAAGAAACGAAAGCCAGTTGGTTCAAACGAATCAAAAAAGGGATTAACACCAAGACCTCTGAGAAAAAGGAAACACCTGAAGGACTTTGGGTAAAATGTCCCGATTGTAATTTTATTGGCACTGTATCTGAACTGCGGGAAAATTTATTTGTTTGTCCCAAATGCAGCTTTCACCACCGTATTAACAGCAGTGAATATTACGACATATTGTTTGACAATATGGAATACACCGAGCTGTTTGACAATATCCGCAGCAAAGATTTTTTGGAATTTACAGATTTGAAACCTTATAAGAAAAGGCTGGAAGACATTTGGGGTAAAACTGATTTGAAAGATTCGATGAGAGTTGCTGTCGGAAAAATTGGTGGCAATGATATAGTAATAGCCTGTATGGATTTTGAATTCATCGGTGGCTCATTGGGTAGTGTAATGGGAGAAAAATTTTCAAGGGCGGTTGATTATTGTATTCAACAGAGCATGCCCTACATGGTCATTAGTAAAAGCGGCGGTGCAAGAATGATGGAAAGTGCTTTTTCTTTAATGCAATTGGCAAAAACAAGTGGTAAGCTTTCACAACTAAGTGATGCGAAACTTCCTTATATCTCTCTGCTCACCGATCCTACTTTTGGTGGTATCTCCGCCTCGTTTGGCATGTTAGGCGATTTGAATATTGCCGAACCGGATGCTTTGATTGGCTTTGCAGGCCCCAGAGTTATTAAAGAAACAATTAAAAAAGATTTGCCACCCGGCTTTCAACGAAGTGAATTCGTGTTGGAGCATGGTTTCCTGGATTTCATTGTGCCGAGAAAAGAATTAAAAGATAAACTGGCAACGGTGCTTACACTTTTCAAAAATTAATTTTACAATAGTTCATAGTTGATACTTCATAGTTGGGTAGTTTACTATGAAAAATTCAACTATTAGCCATGAGGTACTACAGATGATAGAATATAAAAACAGGCAGGTTTATCATGAATACTTCATAGATGCAAAATATGATGCAGGCATGGTGTTGCTCGGCACTGAAATAAAATCGTTGCGGCAAGGAAAGGTAAGTTTCAACGATAGCTACTGCCTGATTGATAATGGTGAAATATGGCTGAAATCATTGCATATAGCTGAATACACTCATGGCACTACCAACAATCATGATCCGGTAAGGGACAGAAAGCTGCTGCTCGAAAAAAGAGAAATTAAAAAAATAGCTGCCAAACTAAAAGAGAAGGGCTACACTTTAGTGCCGTTAGGCATTTACTTTAAAGACCGGTTAGCAAAAATTGAAATTGGCCTTGCCAAAGGGAAAAAACACCACGATAAACGGGAAAGCATCAAGCAAAAAGACGTAGAAAGAGAAATGAAACGGTTCCTGAAATGAAATAAGTAACTTGTAATACCGTTTTACCTCAGTTACTTTTAAAATATCCTTGCATATCGTATATGAAGAAATCGTTGGTCCTTCTCCTTCTGCTGGTTTCTCTTTACTCCCATTCCCAATCGGTGTTTGGCTACTGGTATGGCAATGCCAATGTAAAAACAAACAACTCTGCCAATAATTATATGGTTGAACTTATCCTGCAACCGGATAAAAATTATGTATCCGGAATTCTTAACTATTATTTTAAAAATACTTTTCGCAGCCTGCAAGTGAAAGGTAATTACGATCCCACTACACGGCGGTTAAGTCTCTATAATATTCCGATTCTTTATTACGGTGCCCCTTCCGCCTTTGATGTAGATTGTATTATGACTATGCAGGCTACACTACGTGTGGCGCAGGCTGGTGCCCACCTTTCCGGCAACTTTGTAGCATTGCCCGATTATAAAAATGTTTGTCCCAATATCAATTTCAGCCTGCGGATGAATGCAGATATCAGTAAAAAAGATTCTGTACTCAAAGAAATGAGAGAGTATAAAGAAACCTACCAGTTGTGGAAGCCTTCATTATCTGACACTGCTGGTGCTGTTACTATTATACAACGGAAAGTAACCAATTATGTGATTGAAAGAGAATACACGGAGAGAGAAAATATTGTAAGTGATGAAATTGAGGTAGAATCAGATTCATTGAAAATCGATTTTTATGATAACGGTGAAGTGGACGGCGATTCTATTTCTATCTTCTTTAATAAAAAACTGATGGCTTTTCACCAGAAGCTAAGTACAAAATCTATTCACTTTGATATTGTACTCGACTCATTACAAAAAATAAATGAGTTGACGATGTTTGCAGAAAATTTAGGTGCCATTGCTCCCAATACTGCCCTCATGGTAATATATGACGGCACTAAGAGGTTTGACATCAGGTTGTCAAGCAATCTTGAAAAGAATGCAACCATAAAAATTAAGCGAAAGAAAGGCGGGATAAAAGTGCCAAAATGATTGCTAAAAAGAGAACGAGTAAATTGATTTATTACTCAACAGGTAATCCTGTATCCAATTAATCTTATCTTCTGTAAGAACTATCTCCAGCAAAATTTCAATTTTATCGTCCTTTAGGGTAATTTTTTTCTCCTCGGCAAACACTCCTTCCTTATGCAATGCGGAGAATAAATCTGCTTTAATTCCAATATTTTCCCTTGCAATTACCAGTTGCAGTTGCCTTGTCACCTTCTTCGACCGGAATATTTTATTAATGAAAGGTGTAATAAAAATAATGATAAGTGACCCTGCCATAAAAGTAGCCGCCAGGTAAAACTCACCAAAACCGATAGAGAGACCTACTGCTGCTGCCAGCCATATAATACCGGCAGTGGTTAGGCCAGAAATAGAAAAGCCATCTTTAAAAATTGCTCCGGCCCCTATAAATCCTACTCCACTAACCACATAGGCAGCAATTTGTGTAGGGTTATTTTCGCCGCCTATACGGTAAGAAAGAATTCCAAACAATGCAGCACCAAGGCAAATAATGGTGATTGTTTTTAACCCTGCCACTTTATCTTTCATTTCTCTTTCCAGCCCCAATATAATACCTGCTGCCACTGCCAGCAGTGCTTTATATACATCCCATATTTCCCAATGGTCCATCATAATAGTCTATTTAAAATAACTCAGCCTGGTTGGTCTCCTTTCCTTTTACCCATTCCATTTCGGTTGACTTACTGTAATCAGTTAGTTTGGTTCCAACAGTTCTGTAACCTGTTACTTCGGCAATTTTCACAATCTTCAGCTTCGCCTTTCTTATCTGTGCACCTCTGCCCTGTTGCATCGCCAGTATCGGTTCTTCATCAGTAGTTACAGTTTCCACATAATTACCATCGCCTTCTTTAATAAACAGGAACTTGGTTTTCAATGTACTTGTTTCTATTTTAAAACGCTTCACCATGTATTGCTTCTTATCATTATCAACATAAATGGCGGTGATAATCTTATCCGGATCAAACTTTCCAATATGCAGCACTTTATCCGGGTCAATCTTCTGTGTCATTTCCTGGTCCGTTACTTCATAGTTACCATCATTGTATAAAACTAAAATTCTGTCGTCCGGTTCAAAACTTCCAAGAAAAACTCCTTTTTCTTCTGCACTCAGGCGACCAAATTTTTCATCGAACCAGAGTTTTCGTCCACTCAACGTTGCCTTTCCTGCTTCTTTAAACCGGACAGATTTAATAGGATACCTGGTAATGGTGTTTCCCATACTGCTGCGTCCTTTAATCTCGAGTTCTGCAAAATTAAATTCAAGTTCTTTTTTATGTGCTGCACAACCGGGTGTCAGTGTAATCTTAACGATTTCTGCTTCGCCGTTTGCATTTATACTCAGGTAATGTACTTTACTTTTTTCATCGCCTTTCGTAAGGTCGTATTCTTTTTCTCTTGTAACACCCGTTACATTAAATCGTTTAGCAAAACTCTTGCCTCCTTTTCCATCCGCATAAATCATATTATAAGTGGTCCGTTCATCATTCTTCTGAAACACAGCAGCATGAAGAATGTCTTTACCGATAAACGTTTTGTCAGACACTTTCACCACTTTCATAATGCCCCGCCTGGCAAAAACAATAATATCATCAAGATCAGAACATTCAAACAGCAATTCATCCTTTTTCAATCCTGTACCGATAAATCCTTCTTCCCGGTTTATATACAATTTGGTGTTGGCGATAGCGACATTCTTGGCTTCAATAATTTCAAACTGTTTGATCTCTGTTTTTCTTTCTCTTCCTTTACCGTATTTCTTCAAGAGGTTTTCATAATAAGCTACGGCAAAGTCAACCAAATTATTCAAATCATGTTTTACCGCTTTAATATCTGCTTCCAGCCCTTTTATCTGTGCATCCAGTTCATCAATATCTAATTTATAAATACGGCGTACCGGTTTTTCCGTCAGCTTTATAATATCTTCTCTTGTAATATCTCTCTTCAGTTGCTTTTTGAAAGGAATAAATGCCTTATCAATTCCTTCCAGCACTTTGTCCCAGGTTTCATGCTTCTTCTCCAGTTCTTTGTATATCTTTTCCTCAAAGAAGATTTTTTCTAAAGAAGTGTAGTGCCATTTTTCCTGTAGCTCATTCAGTTTAATTTTCAATTCCTGTTCCAGCAGGTCTTTGGTTTTATCAACAGAGAGTTTCAACAACTCCTGCACACCAACAAATTCCGGTTTGTGCCCAACAATTACACAAGCATTGGGAGAAATGGAAATTTCACAATCCGTAAATTTGTATAACGCATCAATCGTAATATCAGGAGAAATGCCAGGAGCCAAATCAACCTGTATCTCAACCTCAGCGGCTGTATTATCCGTTACTTTTTTTATTTTTATTTTATTCTGATCGTTGGCCTTTACAATGGACTCCATTAACTGAGTGGTAGTAACTCCATACGGCACACTTTTTATTGCCAGTGTCTTCTTATCCACTTCTTCGATATGTGCCCTTACTTTTACTTTACCACTTCTTTTTCCCTGGTTATAATCGGCTACATCAATCATGCCTCCTGTAAGAAAATCAGGATGCAATTCAAATCGTTTGCCCCGTAAATGTTTTATGGCAGCATCAATTATTTCGCAAAAATTATGTGGAAGGATTTTTGTAGAAAGACCTACTGCTATACCATCTGCACCCTGTGCTAAGAGCAACGGAAATTTCATCGGCAATGTTACCGGTTCATTTTTTCTTCCATCATAACTTAGTTGCCACTCCGTTGTTTTTGCATTGAATGCCACTTCCAACGCAAATTTGCTCGGTCTGGCTTCAATATAACGGGCAGCGGCTGCATCATCACCGGTTCTTACATCGCCCCAGTTGCCCTGCGTATCTATCAGCAAATCTTTTTGTCCCATGTTCACCAGTGCATCGCCAATACTTGCATCGCCATGCGGATGATACTGCATAGCCTGCCCGATAATGTTCGCCACTTTATTATAACGGCCATCATCCATTTCCTTCATGGCATGAAGGATGCGGCGTTGCACCGGCTTCAATCCATCTTCAATAGCCGGTACTGCTCTTTCCAAAATTACATAAGATGCATAATCCAGAAACCATGTCTTGTATTGACCATGCAAACCGTTATCGTTAGCTCCTACTTCTGATATTTTATTCTTTGCTGCACTCATATTATTCTAACCGTAAAATTCAAATAAATATTTTTCTTCGTAATCAATTTCAAATTCGCTTAAAAATTTAAGATACTCTTCCTTAAATGAAGTTTTCTTGTGATGTTCGGGTTGGTTAAGAATATAATTCACGACATCTTTTGCCTGCGATTTATGATACGAGAAAGCCCCATACCCTTCCTGCCAGCTAAACAAACTATTCACCCACTTCTTTTCTTTAATGAAGGATGATGAACTGGCTTTCACATCCCGGACTAAATCCGATACTGCTAATGATGGCTTCATACTTACCAATATATGGACATGGTCAGGCATACAATAAATTGCGAATAGTTTTTGTTTGTTATTAGCAATAATTCCGGACATATATTTTTGCAACTCTTCCCTGAACAATTCTTTAATAAAACATTCCCTGCCTTTTACAGCAAATACAATTTGTATGTATATCTGGGAATATGTGTTTGGCATTGTTATTTTTTTAAAACATTTCGCTCCTACGGGGCTCTAACACTATTATTGAACTTTTCTACTGACATCTGACCCCGCTGGGGCCATCCCACCAATATATTTTCTTTCTCTAATCAGTATAACCCTGCATAGCACCATTTCTATTTTTCCCTCTGCCCCTGCGGGGTTATGTTGGCAGAAAATTTTTTTCAAAATTATTCCCCTTTAACATTTCGCTCCTACGGGGCTCTAACCTTATTATCTCATTTTTTCTACTATATTTTAAAATTTGTAATCGTTTTTTACATGTCACCCCTCCGGGGCTTTGCATCCTTTAATTTTTCCTTGTTGCTGCTACTGACATCCGGCCCCTACGGAGCCAAAACCCGATAACCCTGATATTCGTATCGCCCCAGCGGGGCGTTATATCAGTAGAAAAAAGTCAACGTAGTCTCACCAAGCCCCGGCGGGGCGACATGTTATTTTGCCTAATCTTCCACCGCATTCTCTTGCGCCACACCCTCCACCTGCTTTCCTCCACCCAACTTAACATCAAAATCCTTCCAACCTTTGGTCACATCACCTGTAACTTCTATTTTACCACGACTGATTAAATCCTTCATCCGCCACATTATAAACACATCACCAGTTTTTATTTTCATTCTATGCAAAGTGTTAGACAAAACCCTTGTAGCTTTCTGCCATTCACCTGTCAGGTTTTTTATAATTTCGCTATCGTAAAAATTTTCTTCCTTTCCGGCAATCTTCTTACCACCTTCCAAAATTCTTACTACTGCATTTTCTTCTGCAATCTTTCTCCACTCATCCGGATCAATTTCAAATTCACTAAGTGTAATAGGTCTTGCCAATTTTTTTGCTTTTACAAATTCCTTTGGTTGTATTTCATGCAACCAGGATGGATAAAATATCTGCCCTTTCTCATTTATAAAAGGAAGATTATTCAAATACAAGATCATTATTCGCCCCTGGTATTCTTTAAACTGTGGCATCAGCCAGAAATAACCGGTCACATCATGCTGGTTTTGTCCCATCCATATCCATAACTGCTCATCGGGGTTTGCATCAAGTTTTTTCGTCAGATGTTTTACGGTCTCTCTGTCGTCAAAACTTCCGACAAGACTTTCACCATAAGGAGAACCCTGAAGAAGGCTCTTCCACCAATCTAATCTTGTCTGCCAGCCCTCTTCATTCTCTATGTGTTGTAACGGACCTACGGCAAAATCATCTTTGATTTGAATCACTTCACCAGTCAAGGTTTCGTCCATTTGAATTACCTGTTTCAGCAGATCTACTTCGCTTTCATTAAAAACTATATGTATCATTTTGAATTATTGTTATTAGGTTGAGTTATATAATAAACACAAGTGGTAAAAAAATTCCGAACAAAAGGAATTGCTTTAATTACTATTGATTGTGTTCTTGGTTTCCAGCCAAACTTCCATTCATATATCGGGTTAATAAAATAATGCCGGTTATGCGGTAAACTATAACCTTCTTTTTTTGATATCCTCACAAATCGTTCGATACTGATTCTTGTTTCCCTTATCTCCATCATCTCTTCCACATTCTCTTTTCTGTTTTTAAGAATCCACCTGTAAACCCCTTTTGGCAGCAAATGAATATAAGGCAATCTCGAAATCTTCGACTTACATATTTGCTGATGCCCGCCAAATGGCATATACCAGGGCGGAAAACCAAAAAACACTATACCACCGGGTTTCAGAAAATTTTTTATCCAACCAATCAGCTTTGCCTGGTCATGGATATGCTCAATCACATCTTTCAAAACAATAATGTCAAACAGCCCGTTAAAATCTTTTTCTATAGCTACCTTATAAATATCTTTTACCACAAACTTTAATCTTCCTGCTGCAATATCTTCAGGCAAATAAAGTTGAGCATTCTTAATTCTTGATCCATCCAACTCAACTCCTACTCCTTCGCAACCTTTATTGATGAATGCTTTTAACACACCGCCTTCACCGCAACCAATTTCCAATACTCTCATTCCGGCTTTTACCGGAAATTTTTCTTCAATAAAAGGAATAACATATTTCTCAGCGTTTAAAACCTGGATGTCAAAGTATCGTTTTCTATCGGCGTGAAATTCAAACACTCTGAAATAATTAATTACTTTCTACTGGTGCATCAAGCTCCACTTTCAAATTATTAATAATAAACTCCTGCCTGTCCGGTGTATTCTTACCCATATAATATTCGAGTAGTTGCTGAATATGTTCTCCTTCTTCTACTCTCATCAATTGCTTCCTCATACCGCTACCGATAAATTGTCCAAATTCATCCGGGCTAATTTCTCCCAGACCTTTAAACCTTGTTACTTCCGGCTTTGTTCCCAGCTTCTTCATCGCATCCTGCTTTTCCTGTTCACTGAAACAATAAATTGTTTCTTGCTTATTTCTTACCCGGAACAATGGCGTTTCCAGCACATATACTTTTTCATGCTTCACCAAATCAGGAAAAAATTGCAGAAAGAAAGTCATTAATAATAAACGAATGTGCATTCCGTCCACATCGGCATCGGTAGCTATCACTACATTATTAAACCGAAGCTCTTCCAACCCTTCTTCAATATTCAACGCATGTTGCAACAAGTTGAATTCTTCATTTTCATACACTACTTTCTTCGTAAGGCCGTAACAGTTTAACGGTTTGCCTCTCAAACTGAAGACAGCCTGCGTCTCCACATTTCTTGCTTTGGTAATAGAACCACTGGCACTATCTCCTTCTGTAATGAATATGGTTGTTTCCTTTTGCTTGGCAACAAACAATTCTTTCCCTTTACTTGGTGCTTCATCATTCAGGTGAAAACGGCAGTCCCTTAGTTTCTTATTATGAAGATTTGCTTTCTTAGCTCTTTCATTCGCCAGTTTACGGATACCGGATAATTCTTTTCTTTCTCTTTCGCTTTGTTCAATTCTTTTTTTCAATGCATCCGCTGTAGCAGGATTTTTATGCAGGTAATTGTCTAATTCTTTACCGAGAAAATCCATCATAAACTGCCGCATACTTTTTCCATCTGGTTCAATGTTTATGGAACCAAGTTTTGTTTTTGTCTGCGATTCAAAAACAGGTTCTACTACACGAACTGAAACTGCTGCTACAATCCCCGTTCTTATATCAGAAGCATCATAATCTTTCTTAAAGAAATCCCGAATCGTTTTTACATAGGCCTCCCGAAAAGCCTGCTGGTGGGTGCCGCCTTGTGTAGTATGCTGACCATTTACAAAACTGTAAATATCTTCCCCGTATTCGTTGGTGTGAGAGATAGCGACTTCAATATCATCGCCGCTTAAATGTATAATCGGGTAACGGATTTCATCTTCATTGGTTTTGCGTTGCAGTAAATCGAGCAACCCGTTTTTGCTGATAAAGCTTTTACCATTAAAAACAATTTTCAACCCTGCATTTAAAAAACAATAATTCCAGATTTGATTTTCTAAAAACTCCAGGTGGAATTTAAATTTTAAAAAAACCGTTTCGTCAGGAATAAATGTAACCAACGTACCATTCTGTTCACCCGTTCTGGTCTCTTTGTGTTCTTTTACCAGTACCCCTCTTTCAAACTCAGCAGTCTTTTCTTTTCCTTCCCGCACCGCCATTACTTTAAAATAAGTACTCAATGCATTCACCGCTTTTGTACCCACACCATTCAATCCTACAGATTTTTGAAAAGCCTTACTGTCGAATTTGGCACCTGTATTCACCTTACTCACCACATCTACCACTTTGCCCAACGGAATACCACGGCCATAATCCCTGACTGTTACTGTTTTTCCCTCAATGGTAAGCTCCACCATTTTTCCATGCCCCATAGCAAATTCATCAATGCAGTTATCCATCACCTCTTTCACCAATACATAAATACCATCGTCTGGTGATGCGCCATCGCCGAGTTTACCAATATACATACCCGGTCGCAGACGAATATGTTCCTTCCAGTCGAGGGATTTTATACTGTCCTCGTCGTAATCAAACAGGTTCGTTTCTTTTTCTTTTGCCATTGCTCACTTTTGTTTTTCAGAGATATTTGTTCCTATCACACCACAAAAAACCTCCCAACAGGGAGGCATTGGTTGGGGCTGGGCAAATATAACGAAAGCAGCCCTGCCTTATGGTTTTGGAGTTATTCACAGTTGGGGAAAAATCGGGCAGGATTTTGAATTTTTTCAGCACAGAGAAGTTAGCTATCTTAATCACTAAAAACCAGAAAAAAATGATTTCTCAACCCACATTTATAAGAAACTAAAGTTCAACAATGAGAAAAAAGATTTTCTTGTTTTACACTACTATCTGCATTTTTGCGCCAGCCATTTTTTCACAAACAGGCAATTCATCTTCCTCCCGGCTCAAAGAACTTGAACTAAGTATAGCTAACGCCAAAACACAATCCCAAAAATCAAATATTACAGCACATCTTGGCAGGTTTTATCTTGAAAATGGTGATAGTAGAAAAGCAGATAGCATTTGGAACGGAGTCATACAAACAGCTCAAAAATCGGGTGACAAATCCCTTCTGTCACAAGCCTATAAAGATATTGGGTATGAATACCTCATTTCGCAGAATAAACTAAGCCTTTCTTATTTACAAAAGGCTGTAGAAATAGCGACTACAACAAAACTTAAAAATGAAGAAATTTTTGCATTGCAGGTACTGGGATATTATTACATATCAAAGGCAAATTATGATAAGGCGCTGGAAATTTATAATCAGGTAGATTTAAATGATGATGAAATAAATGACTCTACAAGATGCGAATTTTATACCGGCAAGTCTGATCTATACCTCGCAAAAGGAGAAATGATAAATAGCTTTAAAAATTTATTTAAGGCCAAAACTTACGCTGAAAAATCAAAGAGCCCCACCAATATCCGGTATGTAAACCGTTTGCTGTCCGGCAATTATATAAATATAAAAAGCTATGAAAAAGCACTATCCTATTTGGACCTTGCCCGTAATGAATATATCTCAGAAAAAAATTATCAACGGGTAAGTATGATGAATATTGAAATAGCGAATATCAGGGGGTTAATGGGACAACCAGAAATTGCGGAAAAATTATTCGTAGAGGCCATCCATTTTGCAGATTCTACTCAGGACATGGGATTAAAAATGCAGGCAATTTTTGGGCTTTATAATCTTTACCCCGGCACGAATAAGAAATTAACTGAGTTTGAAGAGAAATATAAAATTTCTGATTATTTAAAAAGCATCGGCAATATGCCCGGATATTATTCAATACTAGCAACTAATTACGACTCAAAAAATCAACCTGATTCCTTCGAGTTGTATGTTCAAAAAGCAGTGGCGGCCTGCGACTCAGTTAATAATCCCTCCTCGAAAATTTTGGTGCTGATAAGTATGGGTAATTTTTACCGGCAACATGGGAACAAAGAAAAGTCATTGAATGTTCTTTTACAATCATTAGCCCTGAATGATTCATTAAAAATACTGACCAACTATCCAATCATCTATACAGAATTAGATTCTACTTATTTTGCCCTCGGTGATTTTAATAATGCTTACAAAGTCACTAAAAAATACCAGGCTTATAGAGACAGCCTGGATAAATTAAGCAAAACAGAAGACATCCTGAGAGAAGAAATAGCTTTTGAAGAAGAAAACATTAAAAGGAATGAAGAAAAAGAAATAAAAGCAACTGCAAAAAAACACAATATTCAATACACCGCTATCATTATTGGCGGCATTATATTATTAATAACGCTGTTGACTTTAGGATTTTTCAATACACCAAACTGGGTTATCCGGCTACTGGGTTTTGTTTCGTTTATCTTTTTATTTGAATTTATTATACTACTCCTCGATTCTAAACTTCATCATTGGTTTCATGGTGCACCGCTGCCTATTTTGGGCATCAAAGTTTTAATTGCCTGCCTGCTGGTTCCGTTGCATCATTTAACAGAAAAGAAAGTGATTCGTTTTTTACAATCAAAAAAACTGCACCGGTTAAAAACAGTGTTCAAAGACGAACAACCAGCCAAGACTTAGTAAAAAAAACCTACCCGGGCAATCCTTATTTCTTTGCATCCCGTAAGTGTGGTTTTAAATTAACTTGAAACCATACAATATGAACACAAAAATCAATTCCCTGCTTACTATGCTGGGTATTATCAGCCTGGGCTTTTTTAGCAGTTGCGATAAGAATGATGATGTAATGACAGTACCGGTAGTAAAACCTGATATTGTTTTCTATGGTCTTTCTAATTCAAATCAGTTGATAAAATACAATGCGAAGGCTTCGCAAACAGCTATTTCAACAACTACAATTACCGGTCTGCCCGGCGGTGAGAAAATAATAGCTATAGATTTTCGCCCTGCCACCGGTCAATTATATGGCCTTGGCAATACCAGCCGTTTATATGTTATCAATCATGAGACAGGTGCAGCCACAGCTCTTGGTACTGCATCATTTACACCTGCTATCAGTGGTACATTGGCCGGCTTTGATTTTAATCCTACTGTTGACCGCATCCGCATGGTTACTTCTACCGGACAAAATCTGCGGTTGAATCCAGAAACGGGAACTGTTGCAGCAACAGACATGCCTTTAAATCGGGGAACACCGGGTGTAGTTGCCGTTGCATATACAAACAGTATGGCTGGTGCTTCCACTACTACACTTTTTGACATTGATATAACAGCAGGTAAACTGTACAGACAGGATCCGCCAAACAACGGAACACTGGTAGAAATTGGTTCCCTCGGAATAACTGCTATTGCCGGTAATGAAAGCGGTTTTGACATATCTCCAGACAATACAGTAGCCCTTGCCAATTTTACAGTTGGAGCTAATAATGCTTTATTCCAGATTGACCTTACTACCGGCAAAGCGACCAACCTTGGAAATTTTCCCGGCACAATCATAGGCATTGCTATTCCAACAGCCCCTGTTGCTTATGCAGTTGATAATTCAAACAATCTCCAGATTTTTAATTTTAATACTCCCGGCACACCGGTAAGCAAACCTATTACAGGTTTACAGGCAGCAGAAAACATTCTTGGTATTGATATGCGGCCTGCAACCGGTCAGTTATTTGCTTTAGGAAGTACCAGCCGCATCTATGCTATCAATATGTCATCAGGTGCAGCTACCATGGTAGGTACTCTCCCGTTCACAACATTATTGATAGGAACATCATTTGGTTTTGACTTCAATCCTACGGTTGACAGGATAAGAGTGGTAAGTAATACAGGACAGAATTTACGTCTCAATCCAAATGATGGAACGGTAGCGGCTGTTGATATGCCACTAAATCCAGGCACACCGATGATTGCCGGTGCAGCCTACACTAATAGTTTCCCCGGTGCTACTACAACCGTGCTGTTCGATATTGATCCTTCCACAGATAAAGTTTATACTCAAACCCCACCAAACAATGGAACCTTGGTAGAACTTGGTAACCTTGGTGTGGATGCTGCCGGAGAAGTGGGATTTGATATAGGTGGCACCAGCAATAAACCGTATGCATTACTAAATGTTGGTGGTACTGTAAGGATATACTCCGTTAATATTACTACGGGTGCTGTTGCACAACTATCAACCTTCCCTAATGCAGCAAGAGGATTTGCAGTTGGCTTAGGTTTCTAATACGTCATCCGTTTCCTTCTATATACGACCCATCTTGTTTAAACCAAGACGGGTCATTTTATTTGCAGGTTTTCGAAAACACAGTATTTTTATTGATGCCAGCACCTGATTATAAGAGTTTTCATCCTGTAACACGGAAACTATGGCGACAATGGTTAGAAAAAAATCATTCCTCTTCTCCCGGCGTATGGATGATTTATTTTAAAAAGGAAACAGGTAAACCAAAAGTAAGTTATGCTGAAGCAGTTGAAGAAGCATTATGCTTTGGCTGGATAGACAGCCTGCCACGAAAATTAGACGCCGAAAGAACTATGTTGAAATTTACTCCCCGCAAACCCAAAAGTGTGTGGAGCCAGTTGAATAAAACGAGGATAGAAAAATTAATTACCGATAACCTGATGATGCCTGCGGGAGCTGCCTGCATTGCAATTGCCAGACAAAATGGAAGTTGGGATACATTGACTGCCAGCGATAATGCAGCAGCAACCAACCAATTGCCTGATGACCTTGCTAAATTTTTTACAAAGAATAAAAAGGCAAAAGAAAATTTTCAACAATTCTCTATGAGTATCCGCAAACAGTTTTTTGCCTGGATAGACAGTGCAAAACGGCAAGAGACAAGAAAAGAAAGAATCAAGCTAACAGTATTAATGGCAGCAGCAAATAAAAAACCGGGGCTAAAAGGATTTAAGTTATAACAGAACTACTGTTAAGTTAAGTATGTTTTGGCGAGTTATTTTTGCCACTGAAGCACAGAAACACTGATTAATATTTTTTATTGAATAAGTTTATTCATCCGCCTCTTTAAGGTTAACATAACACTACTATGTCTTACAACTGGAAACAATTTACCAAACGTATTCCCATTAACGCATCAGCAAAAGCTATCTATGCCGCCTGGACAACACAGCAGGGAATGGAAAGCTGGTTTCTCCGTTTAGCCCATTTTACCAAAGCAGATGGAAGTCTCCGGCTGAAAAACAACCATATTGAAGCAGGTGATAAATATAAATGGCTTTGGTACGGGTATGATGATACAGCAGTAGAAGAAAAGGAAATTTTATCGGCCAACGGATGGGATCAATTGAAGTTTAGTTTTTCCGGGGGCTGTACCGTCACCGTTTCTATTAAACAAGAAATGGGGGAAACGGTTTGTGAACTGGTGCAGGATATGCCGATGGAGGATGAGGATGAACAGCAACACTTCTTTATAGACTGTGGCAAGGGCTGGGGCTTTTATATGGCCAACCTGAAATCGGTACTGGAAGGCGGCCTTGACCTGCGGAATAAGAATGTTCACCTTAAAGAAGTTATTAATGCCTGACACAGTCTGTTGAACTTTTATCAGCCAATTTTCACCACTCATCAAAACATAATTCGGTGTAATTAGAAAACATCGTAACTTTTACTTCTAAAATATCAGCTATGAAGAAAAAAATATTAGTGGCTGCTGTGTTGGTGGCAAGTGTTACAGCCGTTGCGTTTGCCAGTTTTAGCAGCAATAACAAAAAGGCGACAATCGAAAAGAAAACAGAAAAAAAGAAAAAGCAGTGCACCCGCACTTGCGATTTTAGTTAGCTTGTTTTAAAAAAAATTATACCTCTTCCGGTTTGTAGTACAAACTTGCAGGAGGTATTTTTATTGCCGCCAGTACCATTTCCTTTGCTGCCGGCAATGCGTATAATTAATTTTAGAAAATGAAAAGAACTATTGCCCTGCTGCTTGTTACTATTTTCTCCATAACTATTTCTTTTGCCTGCACTACATTCTTTATCAATAAAAACGGGCAAATGGTATTTGGCCGCAATTACGACTGGATAACCGGTAACGGAATGCTGTGTACTAATCAAAAAGGATTGGCTAAAACATCTGACGTTACGAAGGATGGAGCAACCATCAGTTGGGTATCACAATATGGCAGCATCACTTTTAACCAATATGGAAAAGAATTTCCTACCGGCGGTATGAATGAGAAAGGCCTGATAGTGGAAATGATGTGGCTTGATGGTACTAAATACCCGGATGCAGACAAAAGACCCGCCATAGGCGAACTGCAATGGATACAATACCAACTCGACAATTGCAGCAATATTGACGAACTAATTTCAACTGATAAAAAACTACGCATCGCTTCTAAAGGAACAACTCCTTTACATTTTCTGGTAGCGGATGCAAAAGGCAATGCTGCCACCATTGAATTTTTTGCCGGAAAAATGAAAGTACATAAAGGCAACAACCTTTCTTTTCCTGTTCTTACTAACGACAATTATGCATCCTCTGTTGAACAGACAAAATCAGCCATCACATCAACTGGCGGAAGCAATAAGTCGTTTACAAATAATTCGATTGACCGTTTTGCAAAAGCCTGTAATATGGTAACACAATACCTGCAAGCCCCTGTTAGCACATCCGCTATTGATTATTCCTTTAATATTCTTGATCGGGTGGCCCAGGGCTCTCATACTAAGTGGAGTATTGTATATGACATAAAAAATAAAAAGATCCACTTCAAAACACTGGCCTATTCACAAATAAAAAATGTTGCTTTTGCTTCCTTCAATTTCAACTGTTCGGCTGCTTCAAAAGCATGGAACATAAACCAGGCTAATGAGGGCAATGTGTCCGGTCTTTTCCAGAATTTTTCGTTGGAATTAAACAACAAGTTGGTAAATAAATCCTTTGATGAAAGTAGTAGTGAGTTTATAGTTAGCGAGGAAGTAAGGAAACAAACATGGCAATATCCGGGTAGTATTTCCTGCTATAAGTCCTTTAACTAATTTGCGTTTTAAATTTTCAACAATTTTTCTAAACTATTGTAAATCAATATCTAATTATTCAAAATCGTATTGAGTTTTTTACAATTATAAATTTCCAACAGCGAAACTTGTCAAACCCGTAATTTTGACTTGTTCTCCTAACCCGTCAAATTACTTCTAATAACCAATTACCTGATATCCGTTAAAAAAGCTGGTTTATTAACCCGTGATGTAAGATTAAAAAGAAAAGTAAAAGGAGGCCCTTATGTACACTTATGATTTGCTCGAAACCGGCTGCTACTACCTGGTAAAAGAAAAAGAAGATTCAGCCATTACTATGATAAAAGTGGCGGTGGAATCAGACCATTGCCTGTTCATCCAGCGGTTTGATGAACCAATGGAAACCGAATGGAAATTAAAAAAAGATGCCCTTCATGATATTATTGAATGCCTGAGTGATGAAGCGGTAAAAGCCTGGGAAGAACATTACCAAAGCAACCAGGATGCTTTTTACGAAGGAGATGGTGAGGAATAGACCATTAGGTTAGTTCCCGCCCATAAAAAATTTCATTATCCGGGTGATTAAATAAACTATTTTAGTTTACTTAACCACCTTTTTTTATGCTTAAAAATGTAAGAACAAAAGCCCTGTCAGCCGCCATTGCCCTCTTAATTACAGCAACTGCTTATTCGCAACCGGCACCTGCCCGGCCTGATGATAACTTGCCAACAGACTACCTTACCAAAGAATTTCATGCGGGCCGCCGGGATGCTTTGCGTCAGAAAATGCCCGATAATTCTGTAATGGTGGTGTTTGCCTTCCCTACCCGAACTTTCTCCAACGATGTGGAATATTTCTATCACCCAAATCCTGACCTCTATTATTTCAGTGGGTACAAAGAACCACATTCATTGTTATTTGTTTTTAAAGAACCGCAAACCGATTCATTGGGTAATAAATACACTGAGCTCCTTTTTGTACAAAAGAAAAATGCGCAGGCTGAGCAGTGGACCGGCAAAAGATTAGGTACGGAAGGAGTGAAAGAAAAACTGGGAATCAATACCGTTTTTAACGGGGCTGATTTTAAAAAATTCAGTATTGATTTTTCAAAATTTACTAAGATAATCTGTGATAAATTTCCGGTAGATGTACCAAATGGCTTTGATAATGCTGACCTCTATGACCTGATACAACAGTTTAAACAAAAATCAGGTGCGCCGGAGCAAATGACAAAGCAAAATAAGTTTGATACAAAACTTTATCATGACCTGACAGCCACTTTGCGCCAGATAAAAACACCGGAAGAGATGAGTTTGATACGTAAAGCGGTGGAGATTTCCTGTCAGGGGCAAAATGAAGTGATGAAAGCCCTGCACCCTAATATGTCTGAACTGGAAATTCAGGGACTGCATGAATATGTTCATAAAAAGCATGGTGCGGAAGGAGTTGGTTATGGTTCCATTGTTGGTTCCGGAGAAAATGGCTGCATCCTCCATTACATGGAAAACGCTAAAACAAAAATCGGTACCCAGATGATACTGATGGATGTAGGTGCAGAGTACCACGGCTACACTGCTGATGTAACAAGGACGGTGCCGGCAGATGGAAAATTTTCCGGGGAAGAAAAGATAATTTATCAATTAGTGTATGATGCACAGGAAGCTGCTTTTAAAACATTGAAAAACGGATCTAAATGGGCCGATGCTAATGCAGCAGCGAAAAATACGATTGCCGAAGGTTTATTAAAACTTGGCATCATCAGCGATAAGAAAGAAGTAAGCAAATATTATCCGCATGGTCTCGGTCATCATATTGGCCTGGATGTGCATGACCGTGGCTTTTACGATACCCTTCAAAAAGATATGGTCATCACTATTGAACCCGGCATTTACATACCAGAAGGCAGTAAGTGTGATAAAAAATGGTGGAGCATTGCTGTCCGCATTGAAGACGACCTGCTCATTACACAAGACGGTTATGAACTCCTCTCCCGTTTTGCCCCCCGCAAAATTGAGGAGATTGAAAAAATGATATCACAGAAAAGTGCGGTGGATGATTTTAAACTACCGGCTTTGGAATCAGGAAAGAAAAAAGGGTTTTAGTTTAACAATCATACAAAAATAAAAAGGAAGGTTGTCCGTAAAGAACAGCCTTCCTTTTTTTATACCCTGAAAATATTTTTAGAACACCTGGGACCGGCGCAATTCCACTTTAACGTCCAGTACGTTGCTCGGATCGTAAGTTTCATATTTTATTAAACCAATACCTCTGGCATAATAGCTTTTTGATGACCCTACGGCAGAAGTAATATCTACCCATATTCCCCCGGTGAACTGTTCATACTTTTCTTCTACAACTATTACGTTTGAATAATTTACAGTAGTTGCTCCGGGAGAAGTAGTAACAGAAACAGATATATCTTTAAATTCAATTCTGTATTTAAATCTGATGGTAAAAGGAGTAGGTGGTGGTAAGTTTATGTTGCCAGTAACACCGGCAGAAGTCCATGATGTATTCTGTGCCACATTATCTTTCAGAAAAATGTACTCTGTCCACTGGGCAGGAGGGTCAAATCCTATAAAGCCTGCCATATCCACCCTCTCAAAATAATCTCCTCCATTTTTTCTGTAATAGCCAGCTGAGTCTAATGAAGGAAGAGGCGGTGTTCCATCATTAGACATCATTATATTGTAGGAATTTCCAGCAGGAATCGATAATGTCTGAGGAATTATTATTCTATAAAGAGAGTCATTAGCATCATCGTCAATCTCATAACTCCAGTTACTGCCCGTTGTCCGTGGAAAATAATCCATTGATGGTGCCGGAGTACATACGATTGGTATTGTGCAGACCGGTGCTCCTACTGATAAATTAAATGTGCCGGCAGTTGTTGGGGTACCAGTGCCATTAAGTGTGATGCTTGTGGTACCAAGTGTTAGTGTACCAGTGTTGGCAAACGTCATTCCATTAACAATGCCGGTAGTAAGTGTGTAAGCACCGGCCATACTAACTGTTATGGGCAAAGTAATTGTATTAGCGGCTCCTAAAGCTACGCCTACCTGGTAGGTGCCATTGGCTACAGCACCTGGGCAATTAATATTATAGACCGCATTGCTGCCGGTTACATTTATTACAAAGGTACAATTGGAAGTACCCGTAGTTATAGGAATGGTGTTATTGCCCGCCACTGTCGGCACTCCAGACGCTGTTAAAACAATTGTTTGTGCACCAACAGCAAGTGTGCCGCTGCCGCTAAATACCATACCACCTATTGCAGGTGCTGTTGAAATAACATAAGCTCCGGCAGTTGTTACATTCACATTTAATGTTACTGTATTGGCGGCGGTTAAAGCTACCCCAAGGGAATATGTGCCCGCAATAGTAGGAGTTGTGCAGCTTGCCGGACTACCCGCCAATGTAAACACAGCCGGACTGGTAACAGTTACCGGAAAACTACAGGTAGAGGTTCCCACCGTTAATGGCACAGTATTAACACCGCCAGTAGTTGGAGTTCCTGACCCAACAAGGGTTACCGTATTGGGGCCCGTTGCAGTAAAAGCACCGCTGGCAGCGAATGTCATTCCCTGGAAGGTAGTAGTGATAGCGTAAGTACCAATAGTGGTAACATTTACACTAATGGCAGCCGTATTTGCTGCAGTAAGTGCTGTGCCTGTAGCATACACACCACTTACTACGGCGCCGGTACAAGCTGTAGGTGCTCCACTTAAAGTAAAGACTGCCGCCCCTGTTCCTGCTGGTAACACGGTAACAGCTATATCACAAACAGTGCTGTCAAAACTTACAATAAAGTTATTTACTCCCGCAGCAAAGGGTGTTCCGTTACCACGAAGTGTAACATCAACATTGCCAAGAGTAGTGAAAACGCCGTTTGCCCTGAAATAATATCCGTTTACAGTATCCGTTGTAATAATATAATTACCGGTATTAAGCACATTTACCTGTACAGTAATAGTATTGGTAGTGGGTACCAAAACCACGGTAGCCAGATAAGCTCCATTCACTGTTTTTGGAAGGCAGTCACCCGTAGCATCGCTCCTCAAACTTCCCTGTGCCGGAGTGTTGCCATTTTCAAAACTCACTTCTTTCTGGCAACCGATGAAGACAATTAATATCACCGCAAGCCAATAAAAAACATGTTTTTTCATAAAAGGGGAATTATTTTAACCGTTAAAAATAAGACTATTTTGCTTACCCGCCTCTAAGCCGGATGAATAAGAATCCAAAGGGAAATCAACTAATTGGGCAGGATATAAATGTCCTAATTTTGAAAAAAACCAGGCTACATGAAAAACGTTTATTTCCTTTTTTTATTTTCCGCCGCTGCATCCTGCCAGGCCCAGCCCGCCACTATCGCAAAAATGAAGCCGGATGAGTTTGAAAAAGCAATTGCCGGAAATAATATGCAGGTACTTGACGTAAGAACCGCCGCAGAGTTTAATACTGGTCATATAAAAAGTTCTCTACAGGCCGACTGGACAAATCAACAGCAGTTTTTAGACAGGATTCAGTATGTGGATAAAGACCTTCCTGTTTATGTCTATTGCCTTGTAGGGGGAAGAAGTGCTGCTGCAGCGGAATGGATGCGGAATAATGGATTTAAAAATGTGGTAGAGCTGATGGGTGGCATTAATGCCTGGAAAGCTGCTGCCAAGCCATTAGAAGGAAATAGCAATGTGCCGCAAATGACAATGGAGCAATATAAAGCCAACATTCCAAAAGATAAAACAACACTGGTAGACTTTGGAGCCATCTGGTGCCCGCCTTGTGTAAAAATGAATCCCATTCTTGATGAACTGGAAGGCACCAAAGACCTGAACTTCCTGCTGCTGAGAGTAGATGCCGGTGTGCATACTGATGTGATGAAGGCACTCGGTATTGAACCTATCCCGGTTTTTATTATTTATAAAGAAGGTAAAGAAGTATGGCGCAAACAGGGAGTGGTGAGTAAAGAAGAATTGCTGGCACAACTGAACTGACGATAGTAGAACGTAAGCAGGGTGCATTTAAAATCCGATAGCTATCGGATGTCGCTGGCTGGTGTGGACACCAGCCAGGGCAGTCGAATTTAATCAGTGTTTTTACACCCCTTAGTGTCCTTTGTGTTTCGCTGTGTTCTTTGTGTTCCAATATTTTTTTGTAATACCAATTAGACTTTAAAAGTAAACTATAATAAATGCGGTCATCAGACAAGAATTTGCACACGGACTAAACGGATAAACACAGATTTTTCTGCTACGCAGAAATCAAGGATTTTGATTTATCAAAATAATCTGTGTTCATCAATCCAATCTGTGTCATCCGTGTGCAAAATGTATTTTTAATCGGTATAACACAAAGTGTGACATTACAAACACAAAATAAATTGGTTGAGATAGCAGGGTGGTCAATTAAAACAATGATAAACACATGAAACGGAAAACATTTTTGCAAACCACTGCTTCGGTTATTGGCAGCGGACTCCTTCCCTCTTTATCATTTGCTTCCGACAGTAAAAAGAAACCAATTCGCTTTGCACATCTCACCGATATTCATGTAAAGCCCGGTGCTATTCCTGAAACCGGGATGGCTAAAGCATTTCAGCATGTGCAGCAACTGGATAGTAAAGTTGAGTTTATCATCAATGGCGGAGATGCCATCATGGATTCGTTGGAAGCAGATAAACAAAAAACACAGGTACAATGGGACCTTTTCAAAAACATTTTACAGAAAGAAAACAGCCTTCCTATCTATCACACCATTGGCAATCATGATGTGTGGGGATGGTTTATTAAAGAAAACCTGCCTACCGGACAGGCAGGCAAACCTGAGAATGACAGGCTCTATGGCAAAGTGTGGGTGGTGGAAACATTGGCTATGAAGAACAGGTTTTACAGTTTTACCAACCGCAACTGGCATTTTATTGTATTGGACAGTACCCAACTGAACCCCGCCGGTGGTTATATTGGTAAAATAGACGATAGCCAGTTAGAATGGCTACAGCAGGAACTGCAAAATGTTCCGCCCTCTACATTCATCTGTTTCGTTTCTCATATTCCTATCTTATCCATCTGTGCCGGTTTATTTTTTGATAAAACAGAAGCCAACGGCGACCTGAAGATTCAACGCAACCTGATGCACAGCGATTTTTTGACATTGAAAAAATTATTTGCTAAACATCCCAATATCAAAGTCTGCATCAGCGGCCATATTCATTTGCAGGACGAACTTACTTATCTCGGTATTAAATATTATTGCAATGGTGCCATATCCGGCAACTGGTGGAAAGGATCCTTCCAGGAATTTGCGCCTGCCTACGCTGTGATTGAATTATTTGACGACGGTTCTTCTAAAAGAACGATGATGAAATATGAATAGAACTGGTTATTTTACCGCACCATAAAAAAAATCATGAAGAAACGTTCCAGCATTGCATTCATTCTTGCATTAACCAGTCAATTACTTTTTGCCCAGCAACCGACAGTAGAAGTATTAATAAGCGGAAATAAAACCAGCCTCCGGGGTTTAAGTGTAGTCAATGACAATGTGGTGTGGGTAAGTGGCAGTGCCGGCACGGTTGGCAAATCAAGCAACGGGGGTAAGAACTGGAAATGGATGACCGTAAAAGGGTTTGAAAAAATGGAGTTCCGGGACATTGAAGCCTTCGATGGCAGCACCGCTATCATTATGGCCGTTGCCGAACCAGCTTATATTTTAAAAACAACGGATGGTGGCGACAACTGGAAAGTGGTGTATGAAAACAAAACAAAGGGAATGTTCCTCGATGCCATGGATTTTTTTAATGTGGAACATGGAATTGTAGTGGGAGACCCCATCAACAGCAAAGTATTTCTTGCTGCTACTTCTGATGGTGGCGAAACATGGAAAGAAATAGAAGACAAAAGACCTGTTGCTGATTCCGGCGAAGCTTTTTTTGCGGCCAGTGGCAGTAATATCCGGTTGTTTGGCAGCGAAAAAATTTTTTTAGTGAGTGGAGGCACAAAGTCCCGGTTTTTTACCAGCTCCGGTGTAATTGATCTTCCTATCATACAAGGAAAAGAAACAACAGGTGCCAATTCAATTGATGTATATCATACTATAAACATGAAGGCCACCAAACAGATGGTGGTAGTAGGCGGTGATTTTAATGCAGATACTTCTACAGCAAAAAATTGTTTTATTACTACCAATGGAGGTAAAACATGGAAAGCCCCCAAAGTGCCACCGCATGGCTACCGCAGTTGCGTAGAATATTTATCGAAAGATGATTTACTGAGTTGCGGGTTGAATGGCGTTGATTATTCCTTCAATGGCGGAAAAAACTGGCAATGGATAAGTAAAGAAGGTTTTCATGTGTGCAGGATTGCAAAACTAGGATCGTCAATTTTTCTGGCTGGTAATAATGGTAAAATAGGCAAGGTTGTTTGGAGATAGTTGTCCACAGATGAACACAGATTAACACAGATTAATAAAACTAAACAGGTAGAAGTAAATCGTAAATGGGGAAACTCCAATTGGCTCTATTTGTATAAAAACTGCTTCAGCAGTTAAAATCTATTTCCTTCTGTGTTAATCTGTGTTCATCTGTGGACTTAATAAAAAATCATAGCCTGTAGAAACATTTTAAAATTACCTGATGTTCAAAAAATTCTTTCAGCGGCTCAAGTTTAAGATGATGGCCAAACAACTTCGCCGCCCCAGCGGAATGATGGGTGGCAAAGTTGGCAGCATGATGAATAAGGCCAACGAGTTTCTGTATGATTTTACATTGGGTGTAATGCAGCCCGCAAACAATGATGCCATTCTTGAAATAGGTTTTGGCAATGGTAAATTTTTTGATAAGATATTTTCCAAAGCAGAGGGATTGAAAGTAACAGGACTTGATTTTTCTGAAACCATGCTCAATGCAGCAAAAGAAAATAATAAAGAAACTGTTGCAAACGGGAAACTAACTCTTCAATTTGGCAGCAGCGATAAGCTCCCCTTCCCGGAAAATAGTTTTGATAAAATTTTTTGTATCAATGTTATTTACTTCTGGGATGAACCAATACTGGATTTGAAAGAAATGTACCGGGTTATGAAGCCTGGTGGCAGATTTTATGCTACCGTTCGCACCAAAGAAAGTATGTTGAAAATGCCATTCACCCAATACGGATTCTCTTTCTATGAAAGCAATAACTGGAAAAGATTACTGAATGAAACAGGCTTAACATTCATTGAAGAGAACCCAGTCAACGAGCCTGTTGTTGACCCTAAAGCTATCGGGTTTGAAGGGAATAAAGTATCTATACAATCATTGTGTGTAGTGGCAGAGAAGAAATTATGAAAATGTAATGCCGGGAACATGTATTAATGATAAACCCTGCAATCTCCTTTTCTCTGCGTGAAATATACCTCTCAACTTATAAATGGCTCAATATCTCCAGCACACTTGGCCGCTTCTTATAATCAGGTTCAAAAAAACGATACGTAACTGTTGATTCCTTATCTATAATATAAATAGCCGGCACCGGCAGGTATTTTCCATTATCCCCATTAATTTTTTCAATATCCAATCCGGAGTTGCGGTAACGGGTTACAACATTCTCCTGCATTTCATACTCTACATCATAAGCTTTCATAATCTTCATTCCTTCATCATATATTATAGAATAGTCTGCTTTTGTTTTTTCAACTGTTTTAGAAATATTCTCCGGCTTTTCTGGTGACACAGCTATCAACGTTGCCCCTTTATCTTTTATCAACTGTAGCGAATCCTGTAGCCTTGATAATTCTTTATTACAATAAGGACACCAATAGCCCCGGTAAAATACCAGTACTACCTTGCCCTGCTTTAGCAGGTCTTTTAATTTTATATCTTTCCCGTTTTGATCTTTTGCTTTAAAATCAGGTGCTTTAGAAGCAAGGAATAATCCTTCCGGTGCCTGCTGGGCATACAAAAAATCAGTACTTATCAATAAAAAGGCGGCGATGAGTATTTTTCGCATAGTAAAATTTTATATTCAAAAGTAAAATATACCTGACCAACCAAAAGTCAGGGAGGTGACCATTAACATACTCCTTTGTTAAAACTACGGGGTATTAATAAGAATATTTTTTTCCTTACTTTTAACAGCTATTTAATTCCATAATCCAATAAAACAAGAGCAGATGTCTAACAGCAGCCACAAAGAAAGGTATTTTACCAAACTCCTCATCGGATTCACTTCTCTCATCGGATGTACTTTAATAACTTTTTATGCTATTTTTGAAATCAAGAAAGAAAGCGATAGTAACTGGTATTTCTGGGCCATATTTGCTGCCTTTCTTCTTTGCAGTGGTGTTTACTTTTGCCTGTCTGCCTTTGTTCATAAAGTAAAATCAGAGTTCAGCAAAAGGCAGCAACAAAGGGACCAGCAAAAATCTGCCACCGCACAGGTTTGATTTTACTCAACCCGTTTACTGAACATAAAGTACCCTCAGGTAAGAAGACAAAACTGAAAAGACAGCTCCAGCGAAAAATTTTTTTCTGATGTTCCACTTTTAATGAAACCAGATTTTAAACTTTATTAAAAGATTTCAAACTGTAGTACATTGACGGTGTCTTTCGTTTACTTAATTCTGTTTCTCCAGATTCCTGAAGTCAACCGGTACCAACCGGCTCACTCCCGGCTCCTGCATCGTTACACCATAAATTACATCCACCGTACTCATCGTCATTTTATTGTGGGTAACAATAATGAATTGTGAGTTTTCACTAAACTGGCGGATCATATTAGTGAACTTGCCAACGTTGGCATCATCCAATGGTGCATCTACCTCATCCAGAATACAGAATGGTGCTGGTTTGATTAAGTAGATAGCAAACAACAAGGCTGTTGCCGTCAATGTTCTTTCACCACCACTCAATTGTGATAATGATGCCGGACGTTTACCCTTAGGCTTCGCAATTACATCAATACCTGTTTCAGCAATATCATCCGGGTTTTCCAGCACCAGGTCGCATTGGTCATCTTCTGTAAAGAGTGATTTGAATACGATACTAAAATTCTCTCTCACTTTATGAAAAGTATCAAGGAACTTCTGGTTAGCTGTTATTTCTACTTCTTCAATTGTTTTTAATAAACTTTCTTTTGCAGTAACGAGGTCGGTCTTTTGTTCTACAATAAAATCGTACCGTTTTTTCATCTCGGTAAAGGCTTCAATCGCTGTTGGATTTACCTCCCCAAGATTTTCTAACCGCTTCTTCATCCGGTCTGCTTTTTCCTGCAATTCTTCTACGGCCACTTCCCCTACCCTTGCTTCTCCCAAAATATCTTCAAGGTTAATCCTGAATTCAACATTCAGCCTTTCCTTCATACCGGCCAGTTGCAGTTTCAGCTCATTCAGTTTGTCTTTGATAGCCGCCAGCATGTGCTCCACCTGCTCTTTATCTTTTACTTTATGGCGTATCTCACTTTCTTTTTCGCTTAGCTGGTTACGGAAATTATAATAAGCCTGGTCAGCCTCATTCAATTTTCTTTCTTCCTCTTCTTTGCTGTGCATCAGTTGCAGTAAGCCTTCTTCAATTTCTTTCAGTGATTGTGCTGACTGCTCAAGATTGTTTCCTGTTTCACTCAACTGAGTGGTATTACTTTCAATCTGGCCTTTCAGATCATTCAATTGATTGCTCTTGAATTCCAGTTCCTGTTTTAACCCACTGATTTTACTCTGTTGCTTCGTTACATTCAGGTTAAACTCGTTGTACTGCCTCGTTGCTTCGTTATAATCAGTCTCTGTTATTTTAAATGCTTCATCGGCTTCGGTCAACCGGGCGGCATTCAATTGCAACTGTTCATTGAACTGTCCCAATTGATTTCTCACTCCTTCTACAGAACTATGCGTTTGCTGCATTTGCAAATTCAGTTCTTCCAGGCGGTGATGGCTGTTGTGCTGCATAGAGTGCAGGTTCTCCAACTTATTATGCAGCGAGAACACTTCATTGGTCAGTTGCTGAATTTCTTTTTCCGTATCACGGATAGTAGTTTCTCTCAGGTCTTCGTTGAAAGCTATCACTTCATTATGCCTTGCCTGTATGTCTGAACGCAACAATTCAACAACTATAGACTGCGCAGCAATTTCTTCCTGCAATTTTTCAAGATTCTTTACCCGTCCAATTTTCTTTCCTTCAATCAATCCAACACTACCACCAGTAAGAGAATATTTTCCTTTTACATATTTACCGTTCTTCTCTATTACTACAAAGCCATTGCTGTTTTGTAAAGCATTTTCGTTATCAGCAATAAATACATTGCCCAGAAGATGTTCAGCAAGCTTCCTGTATTTCTCTTCTACGTCAACAACACTTAACGCCGGTATAGCTCCTTCCAATCTGTGCAAATCCGCCTTATCTGCGTCATCAGCGTTCCCATTAATTTTATCCAGCAGGAAAAAGTTGGCTTTCCCTTTTTTATTTTCATCCAATAAATGAACAGCCTGCAAACCTTCCTGTAAATCATTCACCACATAATAACTAAGGTAAGGCTCCAGTACGTTTTCCAATGCTGTTCTGTATTCTTCATTTACATACAGCACATCAGATAAAATCGGAGAACTATGATTCCAGTTGCTATTGTTGTGTAAGAACTTAACCGAATCAGGATAACCTTCCATGGAATCAATCATGCTTTTCAACAAGTCATGTTCATTCTTTTTAGCATCCAGTTTCCTGTTTTCTTCTGCCAGGTTATTTCTAAGGCCATCCAACATGGCCTGTGTTTGCAATATCTGGTCTTTGGTATTTTCCTGGTGATGTTGTAATTGTTCCAGGTCCACTTTCTTAATGCCCAGTTCTTTTTCTTTCAATATCCTGTCATCATCAAGGTGGTGGCGTTGTTCTTCTCTTTGTTTTCTTTCTTCTTCTATTTGTCCGATCACTCTTTGCAGGTTCTGCACCGATGTATCGGCCACCGCTACTTTCTTCTCTGCATCAAACTGGCTACGTTGTATTTGTTGATATTCGCTGCGAAGGTGGTCAAGGTTGCGGCGTTTTTCATCCAGCACATTTCTTTTCGCCTCCACTTGCTGGCGGTGCTGCTCTAATTGTTCGCTTAATGCTGTCAATGCTTTTTCTTCTTCTTCCACCTGCATGGTAGTAAAACCAATGCTTTCGTCAATACCTTTCAACTGACCTTCTGCTTTTTGCAAAAAGTCTTTCAGGCTTGTTTCTTTTTCTTTCAGGTGTTCGAGGCGTTGGGCAGATAAGTTTTTATCATTCTCCTTACTGCGAACGGTCTGCACCATATCATTAAAAGCATGCTGCATAGCCTGCAATGCTTTTTCTTTTTCGATAAAGACTAATTTTTCCTGTTCCAATGCTGCTTCATCACCAGCTATCTCTGCTTCTAATTTTATTCGTTTGTCAGTTTCTATATCCTGTTGTTCGTTCAGCTCTTTGTAAGTCAGATTGAAACCTTCCAGCGATGCTTTTGCCAGTTCAATACTTACTTCCCGGTAGTCTTTCTTTATTTCATGATATTTCTCAGCTTTCTTTGCCTGGCTTTCCAATGCCTTTAACTGGTTGTTGATCTCAAAAAGCAAATCTTCGATACGGGCAAGGTCTTGCTCCGTTGCATCCAATTTCAGTTTGGCTTCTTTCTTACGGGTTTTATAAATGGAAATTCCGGCGGCCTGCTCCAGCATCCGGCGGCGGCTGTTTTCTTTATCTTTTATCAAATCATCTACCATACCCAACTCAATGATGGCATAGCTGTCGGTGCTTATACCAGTATCCATGAACAGGTTCTGGATATCCTTTAACCGGCATTGTACATCATTCAATCTGTATTCACTTTCGCCGCTTTTATAGAATTTACGGGTTACCGTAACGGTGCTGAACTCTGTTGGTAGTAGATTTTTAGTATTCTCAAATGTGAGGCTTACCTCGGCAAGTCCACTGGCACTGCGGGTCTTGGAGCCGTTGAACACAAGGCTGTCGAGGTTTTCACTCCGCAGGTGGCTGATCTTTTGTTCGCCGATAACCCAGCGGATGCTATCCACAATATTGGATTTGCCGCAGCCATTCGGGCCTACGATGCCGGTAATGTTATCATCAAAACTTACAATCGTTTTATCAGCAAAACTTTTGAATCCCTTGATTTCTAAGCTCTTTAATCTCACGGTTATCTGTATTTAGTAGCAGCGAATTTATAGTAAATAAAGGGAAAAGGAGGTTTGGTTGTCAGTCAGTTATTCACAATGATGTGGTAAAAATGTGAAGAGAAAAGTAGTGTCATTCCGGGCTTGACCCGGAATCTTTCTTTTTGTTAGCCAGCAGCAGTATTTCATAGCCTGCCCCGCCAAATTCGGGGGCATCGGCTGTTGTGACGCTCACTTGTACGTCCCGTTTTCATGGCAGCAAATACAGTTGAACGGGTATAATATCTGGAAAATCGTTTAGCTTTTAACCAAAGTTGGATACTTGAAATCAAATAACTCTGTCAGGGAAATATTCAGTGTTTCTGCTATTTTATAGACAGTAGTAATGGTTGGACTTATAACTCCATTTTCAATTCTTACAACCTGAGAGTATTCAATATCGGCTTCATTAGCAAAGCCTCGCATTGAGTAATCTTTAGCTAATCGAAGCTTTTTAACCTGTAGTCCAAAAGCAAGGCGTAATTCTTTATCAGCCTTTTTATTCACACTGTAAGGTGTGGCCTGCTGACAAAATAATTGATAGCATATTTGCTACCAATCACATTTTATCGTATCTATGTATTAGTATGAATTAAAAACGACTACTAAATATTTATACCAAATAACGCTAGCTTTTTTTAAAGAGATTTAAATAATAAGATTTAAACTTAAAAACTAAATTATGAAACAATCCATTTTGCTTGGCATTATAGGAACAAATAATTTGATAGTTCTATTCATATTAGCTCTTACAACAATTGTTGTTATTACTATCAAGGTAATAAAAAAACAAAAAAGTGGAACAACACAAAGACCGGCCGCTATTACTATTTTATGTATGCTCATTTTTTTATTTGGTGGGGTTTTTGGAATCATTATTCTGGACAACTTCGAGGAAATATCAGCAACAGTTGGCTCTAGTTCTCTAATCGCCAATATTTTATCGATTATAGGTGGAATTGTTGGAGGAGTAGGCATTTGGCGAATGAAAAAATGGGGAGCATATCTTTATATTGGAACACAGACTGTAAACGTCTTAATAAATGTAATAGATAAGGAACGTTTACAAATGATGATGAACTACGGTTATGTACCGCTTATAATTCAAGCATTGTGTATAGGAATTGTGTTATTTAATTTTAAAAAAATGACCGATTAGGCTTCCTTTCCAAAATCTTTTCAAGCCTCCCGCCGTTGATATTTCTTCTTCACAAACCACATGAATAGCATCGTTTCCTTTTCTATCAGTTCGTAGTTACACCGCATACGATACGGTGATATTCACATTCGACCCTTTCAGGGTCTTGCACAACAACCCCGAAGGGGTTAAATTTGAATAACCATCGGCAGTGCCGGTGGCTCTAAAAAATAATCATATGAGCACCTACACACAAATCCTCTACCAAATCGTCTTCAGCACCAAGCACCGGGAAAGAACGATGATAAAGAAAGATAGACCAGAACTCTTCCAGTATATCTCCGGATTACTGAAAAAGAAAAGCTGTCATCTCTACCGCATCAATGGCGTGGAAGATCACTTGCATATCATAACTCACCTGCATCCGTCTGTTGCACTGGCCGACCTGGTGAAAGACATCAAGCTATCAACAACAACACTTATAAAAGACAAACAAATCTTTAGTGACTTTGGCGGCTGGCAGGACGGCTATGGAGCTTTTACATATTCTATTGATGCAAAAGATAACCTGATAGAGTATGTAAAAAACCAGGAAGAACACCACCGCATCAAAACATTTGTAGAAGAATACAAAGAATTGTTGAAGGAACATAAAATTGAATTCGATGAGAAGTATTTATTGTAAGCTTTTCCCTTACCTGCAACTACGCCGTGATTGCTGTTTCTTCTCCACCACCTACATGAATAGCGAAGTTTCCATTCCCCAAATTTTATTTGTAATTTTAATCCGTGAGCAAGCAGGAACTTATAAATAAAACCATTGCTGCCCTTCAAAAACTTCCGGCAGATAAAGTGGCCGAAGTTTCTGACTTTACCGACTTATCCTGCAACGCAACGAAGACAAACAGATAGTGTCCGGTATTGCAGAGCTATCAAGCCATTCCAAAAGTTACCAATTCCTGGAGGAAGAAGAAGACCTCTACACCCTCAATGATGTGAAAGCTCCTTACAATGGCAAAAGCTGACATCGTTTTAATTGCTTTTCCCTTTACCAATCTTTCTGATACCAAGATTCGTTCCTGCCTTGTATTGATTGATGGCGAATATGATATGACTGTTGCCTTCATCACCACTCAAACAGGCTGGAATGATATTGGGTCGGGTCCGATAAAGCCTTCTTAATCCAATGGGTTGAGGAAAGAATCACTTATACGGCTTAACAAAGTGGCAACGATTGATAAAGCCTTAATACCCGAAAAAATCGGAGCATTTGATAGCAATGAAGAGAAGGCGATAAACCAAAAACTTAAAGAGCTATTTAGCATGTAGATTCTAATGCTACAGAAGGTTGTTACTTCTTCACCACCCAAATGAATAGCATCGTTTCCTTTTCTCCCAGTTCTTAGTAACACCACATACGATACGATGATTTAATGATAAAATAATAAACAGGTTTCTGAATAAGTGCCACTTAATACGTAATTTGGTAATCTGAATCATTTAACCGTAACTAAAAACTGACCCATGCAAAGAATCATCATACCCGTTGATTTTTCGGATACTTCATTAAACGCTGCCAGGTTTGCAGGTAAAATGCTGTCGGGCAAACCCGGCACAATCGTTATTCTATATCACAACTACCAGCATGACAGTGATTATGAAACCAGCAGGAGTTATTTAGAATCACTTCAGCAGGAATTGCTGGAAAAAGGTGATGCATCCGTAGAATATGAGCTGGAAAAGGGCGGCCATCTGGTTGACAATCTTGACAGGCTGGCACATACCCGCCGGGCCACATTGATTGTAATGGGGCTGACAGGCCGGTCAGAGCTACAGCAAAAATTTATAGGCAGTAATACACTAAAGACCGTTGACCGCTGCATTTACCCGGTTATGATTATTCCACCGGATGCCGATTTTACCAAAATAAAAAATGTGGCTTTTGCATCTGACTTTACTGATGTTGAAAATTCAACGCCTGCTTCTCTCATCAATGCTGTGCTTGAAATATTCAACCCCCGGCTGCATGTAGTGAACGTTAACCCTGAACATTATATTTCTATGAGTGATGACTGCAGGGTGCAAAAAGACAAACTGGATGAAATGTTTGGCGGCTACGAAAAAGAGTTTCATTTTTTAACTATGTATGATTTTCAGGATGCCATCAGCAACTTTCTCTCCGATTATGATATCGATCTTCTTATAACTATACCCCATCATCATACCGGGCATGCCGGACTTTGGGAAACATCCAATACACGGAAGCTTGCTTATCATACTCATATACCAATATTGACAGCACATCAGTAAACCTTTTACGGTACAGCAAAGGCCTGAACCAAAAATTGAATGGTCGTCAACTGGAACTTACTGTTGAGCAGGTACTGGATACATTTTCATTTACTGATAATGGCCGGATTATTTTCCTGCTGATATATGCCATTCAATGGCATAAAATATATGTAGAGGCTGATACGAAGAATTTAGTGGTGTCGTATAAATTATTGGATAAAGGAGCGACAGTAAAAATTGGGAACATAACTGTGAAGAACAAAGCCAAGGATCAAAAAATAAGATTCTTTCAAACCGGGAAATCGGCTGCCTCAGAATACCTGGGACAATACAGTGTAGATGTAGCCGAAATGACTCGGAGTTTTGTAAATAATCTTGTTCAGGAATTATAGCAGCAATTAAAGCGATACCCCATCCTGCCCTGTTCACTTAATACACCTGGCTTGGGTTATCATACTACAATCTTTTTTACTGAAAGAAACGTAAGTATAGTAGTTTATGCGTACTGTAATTACTGCTATACTATTTTTTACCTGTTTGAATGGAATGGCTCAAGCCGATTCCATTCAAAAAACCTATGGGATAACTTTTCACAGCGGAAAAACGGTAGTGCATAGCCAATCAGTAAAAAATATTGCAGGTGCAAGACCCTTTGGTGTTGAAATAGAACTGTCGAAACAGCATACTGAATTTGCCACATTTAATATCAGCAATGCGTATGTAAAAACAGGTTGGGCATTAAGTTATTTTGATTACGACTTGCCTCTTTTAGGATATGGTGTTATGGCCTCCCGGTTTATTGAACCGTACTATCGCATCAGCAAAAAAGTTCAACTGGGTATAAGGGGATCGGTTGGCGTTTCCTATCTCAGCAATCCCTACGATGCTGATAACAACCCTCGCAACAGCAACTACTCTTTGCATATCAATCCTTATTTCCAACTGGGCGGCAGTTTAAACGTACAGATTTCAAAACACCTTACTGCAGGCCTGCAAAGCAATTTTCATCATATATCCAATGGAAATTTAAAACAACCCAACCAGGGAATTAACTGGGCTACCGCAGGATTAGGCTTACATTATTATCCCGGCAGCAATGAATTGCCAAAGTATAAACGTACACCCGATAAATTCTGGAAGAATAAAAAAGCCATCACCCAAGTTGGTATTTTCTATGTACCTCAGCAGGGCTATTTGGCAAGATGGATGGCACAGAGAAAATATTTAGCGGGGGTCTACGCACAAATAACCAAACAGGTTGGCGGAGTAAGCGGCTTAACAGCCGGGGCTGAAGTGTATTACAATAATTTTAAACAGAATGCTGCTGCAAAACCAATTGCATCGAAACTAGTAGCCGGAATACATGCAGGCCATGTATTCTTATTTGGAAAAGTAAATTTCAGCCAGCAAATAGGGTATAGTATCTATAATAAAATTTATTTTCTGCCCGGTTTCTATCACCGGTGGGGTTTGGATTATGGTATCACTAAACGTTTCACCATTGGCGGCAGTTTAAAAGCCAATAGCGATAATGCAGATTTTTTTGATCTTAGGGTTGGTTTAAAACTCTAAAATGATAAAACAATTTGCTATACAGGCAAGCTATTATAGATCTACAGAATCATACACAATTACCTTCTTCCAAAGAGAAGCACATTCTTCCACAAACTTTAAGTGAATAGGGTCAGTTTGGTAACTATCCTGGTCAGCTTTGTTTTCAAACAACGTAAACCATGATACAGCATAAGAGCCGTCAATCACTTCCCGGCTGGTACTTGCCGGCTTACCAATGTGAAACTGTTTGATGGTTTTAACTGTTGACAGTTTTTGTAGTCCTGCAACTAATTTGCTAAAGTCTTCTGCGCTGTCAGTATTGTTGAGCCAGAAGAAAACATGATGAACAAATACGTTTTTCATTTCTTTTTCAGGTTGGTTACTGGCAGCTAATATAAATGTTCCGGCGATAGCAGTCTTACCACTATGGCTCATAAATTGACGACGGGAAAGCTTCATCATACAAAATCATATATTCGAAAATAAGAAACCTGGGCTATAGTCTGAAACCTCTCTCACCATTACAAATCGCTTCCTGGTTAAATAACCTATCTTCAAAACCTAAACGAAACCAACATGTGTTTTTCTGCCACCGCAAGCTTTGGAGCCAGTGCTGTTTTAGCTACAGTTGGTATTGTTTCCGTGGCTAAGGCAAAGACAAATCCACATCGGACATTTGCTTCCATTCCCTTACTATTTGCTGTACAGCAATTTACCGAAGGAATGCTGTGGCTATCGTTGAAAAATGCTGAGTTGGCATCCTGGCAATCTTCTCTCACTTATATTTTTTTGGTATTTGCTATGGCGGTATGGCCATTCTGGATTCCCTTCACCATCTGGCTATTGGAGAAAGATGCGAAACAAAAAAAAATAATAAAGGGCTTTGTTTGGATGGGCGCAACAGTGACCATTGGTGTATGTGTTGTACTTTTTAGCTATCCGGTAGAAGTAGTTACTCCATTTTGTTTTAGCTGCCCCACCCCGGCCAGCTCTTCCGTTTATCAGCATCTGCATTACGAATTTGCCATCCCTTCATTAGTAAAGAAACTGATAGTAGCTTTTAGTGTGCTTTATATTGCAGCTACTATAATTACTCCTTTTATTTCCGGCATTAACAAAATGAAATGGTTGGGTATTGTATTCCTTATATCCTACCTGTTTGCCGTTATTTTTTATAACGGCTTCGTTATTTCTGTGTGGTGCTTCTTTGCCGCTATACTCAGCTTTGTAGTACTTTGGATAATTATGGATTTAAGTAAAGCTCAAAATAAATAATACATTTCACGCAAAGACCGCAAAGGAGCAAAGACGCAAACCTGCCGAAGGCTGGCAAGGAATAGAAACAAAAAAGCCACAAAGTATTTCTCTTTATGGCTTTTCTGTGAAATATAACAACACTAACTTATTCTAATTCTACATTGCTGTTTTTATTAATCTTGTTTACTTTAATAACCCGTACCCAACTCAAAAATTTAATTATGGGATACGTTGGATCAAACTCATACCAACGTTTACCAAAATTAATTGCAGAAGGAGTTTTGTGATGATTATTATGATAAGCCTCTCCCATCAGGAAAATATCCATTGGATACAGGTTCCTGGAAGTGTTATTCAGTTTGAAGTTTACTGTGCCATATTTATGAGCATACCAGTTGATAACTGCACCATGCAGTGGCAACATTACAATATGAATAGGTATAAGCAAGTACCACCAGGCGGATGGGGCAAAGAGAATATAAAAAGTGATATAGAAAGCTATCCATGCTACTCTCGACAGCCAGTTATGGGCAATTTTATCCAGGGCAGGCCAGTCGGGGAGATTCTTTAAAAACCTTTCTTCAATCTCTATCTTACCATTAAAAACACCTGAAGTAAAAATACGGCTGCGCCACATCATTATCCATAGGTTATCATCATACTTGGGAGAATGGGGGTCTTTCTCTGTATCCGTGTAAGCATGATGCATACGGTGCATAATGGCATACACTCTGGGGCTTACATACGAAGAACCCTGTCCGATATAAGCAAGCAGGTAAAAAAAACGTTCCCAAAATTTGTTCATACTGAAGGCAGCATGAGATGCGTAACGGTGTTGGAGAAAAGTTTGAGAAAAAATCGCCAGGTACCAGTGACACACAAAAAATAAAAGTATTATAAGCATTAAAAGAACCGGGGTGAATAATAAAAACAAAGATGTTAGCCTGAAAGATACGTTTTACCGGGTTTTTTTAGATTTTTATTTGAGCCCTCCCTTTGCAAAACAGCCTGCTGCACCAGTATATTAACTTTTTGCTTACTATTGTTATACAATCGCTGCCATGAAAAAGCATCTCTTCATCTGTTTATTGTTGTATATCTCAACTATTACAAACGCAACTGTTAAGGACTCAACTATTGTTTATACTCTTCCTGACAGTGTGAAAGCAGTTCAGTTCATGGCTGAAATAAATGTGACAGCTATTAATAATAAAAAAGAGGCTTTCGCTGGCATTAAAACAGATATGGTAAAACTTTCCCTTGAGTCGGATAAAAAAGGAAAGGAAATTGTATTTGAATTTCCTGAATATGCTAAAGTAATGGTAGCCGGTCTGTATACGAATGCCAGCGAAAAAGGTGAAATTGGTTTTAACTACAACTGGAGCGTTAATGAAACATACAAACTGCTTATTGCAGTTGCGGCTGACTCAGCAGAAAATTTTTCTTTATACTCCGGCTATGCCTGGCTGCCAAAAGAAAATAAATGGAAACTGATCGGTACTTGCAAAATAGCTGGCCGGTGGAATAACATACAAAGCCCCGCCTCCTATTCATCAGGGAAAAAAGGAGCCTTGCAAAAAAATATTGGTCAGGTATGGTGTCAGCGAATCAATGGTTCCTGGAAGAATATGAAAGCGGATGGACAAGTTGCTCCGGTAATTAATTTATTTGGGCATATTGATAGTGTGTGGCAGCGGCAGGCGGATATGCAACTGATAAATGAAATGATAACAGCTGGCAAAACCGATGTGAGAGAAAATGTAACTGGTGTTTATTATAAAATGTTGAAAGAAGGCACCGGCAGGCAGGTTTCAGTTTCTGATACGGTAGTGGCTTTTTACAAAGGTTATCTATTCAATAACGGTTTGGTGTTTGACCAGACAAAAGACAAGCCTGCTACTTTTCCATTGAGCAGGTTGATAAAAGGCTGGCAGATTGGGCTACCGCTTTGTAAGGTAGGGGGTAAAATTAAATTAGTCATTCCATCAGACCTGGCTTATACGATACGAACAAGGTCAGCAAAAATTCCACCGAATAGTATATTGGTATTTGAAATTGAAGTAATAGATGTAAAGCCTCTGCAATAAAAAAAATTAATATCGCTTCTTACGTTTCCAATTTTTGTTGGTAGATGTTGATGCCGTGCTACCTGATTGTTCCTGAACTTTATTCCGCTGTCGTGTATTGAGCCAAACTATCAAAAAAGGAATACAAACTGCACCGATCAGCCATTGCCAGTTTTTTTCCAAGAAGCGGCCAATATTTTTTCCAACACTGCCTTTCTTTTTTTCAGAAAAAATGGTGATGTTATGATGTCTTGTTTCAGGGCTTCCTGCTTCGTAGTTAAGACTGTCTAATTGTGAAATGCTAAGAATAAGTTCATGGTTACCTTCCTTTAGTGGTGTTACATTCCACTGCCATACTATTTTATTCTTTTTTGTATCATAAGCTCTGATATTACTTCCACCACCAATCAGTTCAATCAGGAAATTGGGATCTTGAGCTGAAGCCTTGTCTTCAAGTGTGGCAGCCATGCGAAGGCTTATCTCTTGTGTAGTATCTCTTACCTGTACTTTTCCGCCGGGTTCTGTTATCGCTTTTAATTTCAATTCCATTTCTCTTGATGAAATATCTTTTCCCATTGCCAGTGTTGCCATATAAGTGGAGTCCGTTTTCATACTATCCTTTGTATGAAACTCCAACAGGTTTTTTACTTTTTTGTATTGCTCTATTTCATTTTGAGAAAGAGCCGGTTCCGTCATAAGACTCGAATCAATCACATAATAATGTTTACCGGTGTCGGGTATATTTGTAATTGTGTCTGGTGGATTAGTTCCTTTCGTTCCAGAGTTATTACAACCCGATGCCACAGCCAGAAAGAACAAAAAAAACAAAAGCACTGCCTTATTGCTATTCTTCATTATTAGTGTTTAATACAGAAATTTAAAAAAATAGCACCATTCAAAAAAATATGATTAATCTGTCTTGTCGTTCCTTTGTTTAATTGACAGCTTTACAAAACAAAAGGAAAGATGGCTTCATCCGCTAAACCCTTATACCTCAATTAAAAAGTAATGATTGGGTCTGTTCTGTGACTGAATTGCTTCCAACAAGACCAGCCACAAAATTTTTATCCGGCAACATATTTTCCCTGAACTTTAGCAACTCTAATTCTATATAAAATGAAACTACTCAACCAATTCAACCTTGCCTTATTTACATCAGCTATTTTCTTTGCAGGCTGCCATGACAATGATGATAAAAAAAGTACTGAAATGAAAGAACCAAAATTAAAAGAAGAAACCGTCACCTATAAGCTTGACAGTTCTACCCGTAACAATTTTGTAGTGTATGATGAGAATATTGAAGGTAAGCGTCCTGCTGTGCTGGTAATTCATGAATGGTGGGGGCTAAATGATTATACTAAAATGAGGGCAAGAGAGCTTGCCAGACTTGGCTATATAGCTATGGCAGTTGATATGTATGGCGATGGTAAAATGGGTGATGACCCGGATGCTGCCGGCAAACTTGCCGCTCCATTTTATATGAAGCCGGAAACTGCTAAACCAATATTTGATGCTGCCTTGGAAAAATTAAAAGGATTTAGCCAAACAGACTCTACAAAAGTTGGAGCCATTGGCTATTGCTTTGGTGGCGCACAGGTTTTAAATCTTGCCAAAATGGGTGAAGACCTGAAAGGGGTTGTTAGTTTTCATGGCAACCTGATGGTGGTACCTGCCAGCAAAGATTTATTGAAAGCAGAGGTGTTGGTTTGCCATGGTGCTGTTGATCCGTTTGTACCACAAGCTGAAGTTGACCAATTCAAAAAACAAATGGATTCAATCGGGGCAAAATACACCTTCAAAGCCTACGATAGTGCCACCCATGCCTTTACCAATCCGAATGCTACAGCATTGGGCGAAAAATTCAAAATACCCATTAAATATAATGCCGCCGCGGATACCGCCTCCTGGAACGACATGAAAACCTTCTTTACCCAGATATTTCAATGATTTCTCCTAACTGATTGTAAATCCGGAAGTAAAATTCCGGATTTTTTATTGCAAGTGGTTTTTACAATAGTATTGATTACAAATAACTTGCGAAAAATACGCTGAGCCAATAGAAAAATTACTTAGTAAAAGCTATGAAATACAAAAACTGGTTTCTATCTTGTTCTTCCTCCCCATAGGTAATCGGGATGGACAATGGACAAACAACCTTGAGCAAATTACTTTTATCCCTACTTATTGGAAGCCTTCTCTTCTCTGCCTGCAGAAAAGACAACTTCGCCCCGGTGACAGAACCTGCCATAGCCACTTGTCAGTTTCAAACCGAAAACCCTGCAGGTCGCTCCTATGCAGCGGCATCTGTTATTTCAGTCACTTGTTTAGATAAACATTGCGGTATTTTACCCCTTAGCAGTAAAAATTATTGGGTGTACGAAGATTCCGTTTTTGATAATGGGACTTTTATGCGAGTGCAATTTGATACACTCCGTTATACGTCTAACAAAAAATCATTGACTGACGGCCTTATATGGTGGGAAAGTAATATTTCTGTCGGCCTGCCGGTAACCATGTATGCTAACGACTCTGCCTTTTTCACCATGTCAGAAAGGTTATTTGCTCCCGATTTTAAAGATGCAAAAAGAGACTATAATATTCCTTCAGGCGACTCAGTAAAATATCTCAGCAGCTTTGATGATATTGCTGCCAGTGGTCGTTCTGTAAAAATGCATACAGCTATTACAACACCGATGGGTACTTTTAAAGACTGTGTATATTTTGAAAAGAATGCCCGTTACTATCGTAAAGACCAGGTATTCTTTAAGCCCGGGCTTGGTGTGGTAAAATACATTCAGGAAAAAGCACAGCCGGGAACTATGGTAATAAAATTGCAACAAATCTCTACACTGGTGGCGGTGCATATTGAGTAAGCCACTTCTTCACTCTCAACAATCCTGATTTAATAATTTTAACCATGCTCCATCAAAAGCAGGTAAAATCAGTTTTAAACAAACAGGAACAGCCGACAGTAAATCATTATTCTACAAATTTCTGGAACGATGTGACAGTTCCCTTTTACCAAAATACAAGCAATTGTATGGTGCAAATTTTTACACTACTTTCTTCTATCAAAATCAATTAAAAGAAAAAGCTGAAAGGCTTTGCTGAAAACATTTTATCAGAAACAGTATCTTGCCCAATGTCAAATTTAATTAGGTTGAAGTTGTATTTATTAAGACCCATAGGGTCGAAATGTCAGTAGTAGAAATAAAAAATCAGGGTATTGAGCTCCATCGGAGCGATATGTTTTATATTTCGCTCCGATGGAGCTATGGAAATTTTCTTTAATGTATTTTTTCTACTAATATTTTGCCCCTCCGGGGCAAATAAATATAAATCTACCAACAGCTTATATTGAAATAAACATGTCAGCACAACTAAAAGAAATACAACAAATCTTAAAATCAAAAGCGATACCGGAGGCAAAAGCGACCCATCAAAAATTTGTGCCCGGCAAAGAAAAAATATACGGGGTAAGAACTCCGGTATTAAATGAACTGGCTCAGCAATTCAAAACCGGCGGGTTTGACCTGGTAGAAGAATTATGGAATGCCGGCGCATTGGAAGAAAAACTGATGGCCGTAAAAATGCTGGGTAAAATAGCAAAGAAAAACCCCGAACGGTCATTTAAAGATCACTCAACTCTTTGCAAAGAACATCGGCAATTGGGCTGTTTGTGATGCAATGGGTATGCAGGGATTAAAACCAATCCTAAAAACCCACCAAAAGGAAATATTTGCATTGGCCTGGAAGTGCAATAGTTCAAACGATTTCTGGCAACGCAGATTATCATTAGTACTGGTAGAATGGTACACAAGGGACAAAAATTTTCATACAGAAATAAAACAATTGGTAAAAGAATTGGAGAAGGATGAAGAATACTATGTGAAGAAAGCAATAGTTTGGATTAATAAAAATTTCATCAAAGGAAAATAAAAGTCCCCCAGTACTTCGACAAGCTCAGTATTCCGGGGGATTTTTATTTTTGCAGTAATCGCCGTTAAATTTTTATGGTAAGGTTATAACTCGCTTGTTGTTTCCATTATTCCATGTCAGTAATGCTTTGTTATCACAATCACCATTACCAGGGAAACCGAAATCTAATTTAAGTAGCCTATCATTGATTTTTATCTTCACTGTTCCTTCGCTTATCCAATGGCAGTTTACCTTTTTAATCAACGGGTCTTCCGTATTAAAATTTATCGTGGTTCCATTATTGAATATTGTTTTCGAACGTCCGGTAATTTTGTAAACATCATCCCTTAGAATACCAGTCAGCATACCTGCAATTTGAGTTACCGTCTTGATACCTTCGTACCTGTAGCCGCTTCCATTAGGTAACGTTACCTTACCATCAACCACTACCAAACTCCATTTGTGTGCAGGTGGTTCAGAAAGGTTGGTAAACACTTTTGTCCCCTCAATATGTACACGGTTTACATAATACCCTACAAAAGTGAGAGTAACAACTGAACCTGGTCTGCGAACCGGGCCTGTAAAATGAAGCACTAACTTACCCCTTCTTACTTTGCCATCACGGCCACTGCAACTGTCACCAAAATCAATAGTAACTGTTTTAGGATAAGTGCTGTCGTTCGGCGTAACGGTGATAGTGGCACTATCACCAATTCTTTCCCGCAGTTCAAAAAAATTAGGCAAGAAGTTACGGTTTTGTGTATTGGCCGGGCGGCCTTCTACACCAAAGCCACCTGCATTTCCTTCTTCTTCGGCAGCAGTAAAGCCAATGTCATCTGCATCATCAAAGCTGGCTTCTGCCTGTGAGCTTTCGTCAGATAAATTGGCGGCTTCTTCTTCTGTTACCGTTTCAGTTGAATTACTAAAACTGTTTTCTTTCTGACAAGAAGTAAAAATAAAAGTGGAAAATAATACTGCAATGGCAGCAAGAGTGATGCGGTTAATTGATAAAGTTTTCATGGCTATACTTTTAGGGGTTTTAAATTATTAACGCAACTTTTGAACTGTGTGGAGCAAGAAAGTTTAAAGACGGTTAAAATATTTTATTTTCAACGTTGAATGAAAAGCATCTTTCAATATATACGTAGTTACTTGTCCGAAACTAATAAGAGAATTCTTATTACCGTTTCCATTTTTACTGCAGTGCTTGTATTTATTAATTACAATCTTGGGCTTGATACAGCAATCAGAAAAAATAATTCATTTCCTGTTAAACTTATTTGCTGGTATGCAGTCTTTCTCGTGGCTTTTGCAATCCCCTACCTGCTTACTTATTTATTCAAGCCCTTTGCTTATCCGGGAAAAAAGATTTTTTTATTTTTTTTATTACTAGCCCCTCTCATCTTCGCAGTAAAGATCAGTCTTGATATTCCATTACACTTTTCTGATAACCTGAATTGGAACAACTACTGGGACCATATAATCTATTGGCCTTTGTTACTACTGATCGTTGCTGTTATTTTATTTATTCTTTGGAAACGGTTTGACAACAACCAACCGTTTTATGGAATAAAGACCACCGGAATAGATTGGAAACCATACCTGCTGATGCTGCTGATAATGCTGCCCCTGATCGCTGCTGCATCAACACAACCTGATTTTTTATCCGTCTATCCTAAGCTAAATGCTATTGCCGGTATAGAAAACGAACGGGGTTTGCAGTGGTGGCATAAACTTTTATTCGAGTTTTCTTACGGAACAGATTTTATCGGTATTGAACTTTTCTTCCGTGGTTTCCTGGTACTGGCTTTTATTAAATGGTTTGGCAAGGATGCTATATTACCAATGGCCTGCTTTTATTGCACCATCCATTTTGGTAAGCCTTTAGGAGAATGTATCAGTTCTTATTTCGGCGGGATCATACTTGGTGTAGTCGTGTATCACACCAGGTCAATTATTGGCGGGTTAATTGTTCATCTCGGCATTGCCTGGCTAATGGAACTTGGTGGCTATATCGGGAATACATTTATTAATTGACGGAGTTAATTAATTCATGCTTGTACTTGTATTTAAGTCCGCCAATGGCGGACGGAATGTCAGTAGAAAGTAATAAAGAATCTCTGTATTGAGCTCCATCGGAGCGATATGTAGAATATGTCGCTCCGATGGAGCTCCTAGAATCATTTTAAATGTATATTTTCTACTGATATCTCGCCCCGCTGGGGCTGTAAAAAAATCCGCCAACGGGTTATAATTATATAGACCATTCATCATGAATAACGCCAACTAAAAAATATTTTCCGTCTTTCATTTTAAAAACAAGCCGCAGGCTTCTCCAGTCCATCCCATCAAGTTTTTTATCAAATCCGGAAAAATGGCTTTCGGTAAAATCACAACTATCGTAAACGGCCAGCAGGTTGTTTTGTGAATTTCCGCCTCCAATAAATTCATTCACTTTACGGGTTTCAGGTGCAAGAAAATCAACATCGTAAACAAACTTCTTAAAGTACTCATCTATGGTCAAGCTGATCGGGTCGCCGGACCCATCATATTCACCCCAGGTTAGTTTTTGTTGCTTTTTTGCGGTGGCTTCTTTTTTAAATGTTGTTGCGTTAAAAACTTTATCACTGGATGTATCAACAAATGCGTTGGGCGAAAATCTTACTCCTTCAACAGGATCAATAAATAAAGCAAGAGAATCGTAGTTTTTATTTTTAATTACTGTCAATACATCTTCTGTAAGGCTTAGCAGTGCCGAATCTCTTTGTTGTTTTATCAATGCAGAGTCGGCTGCACTAATAGTTGTAACTACCTGCTCATCTTGTTTTTTACCAGATTTGCTTTTACAGGCGACTGCAAAAAAAATAATTGCCAGTACTAATAATAGATTCCGCATGGTTAATGGTTTTAAAAAAAGCTACAAGCCGTTAAGCCGGATTCTGTCTGTCCGCCAAAGCCTAGGCGAAGGCGGATTGTGGGCTATCATTTATCTGTTCCGCAACTTACACTGCGGACTCAAGCTGCCTACCCTGTACCGTGTCCGCC
>JBKJIX010000023.1:0-3274 GCA_046598205.1 Chitinophagaceae bacterium | reverse complement strand
ACTACTTAATCACTGATTAAGCAGCCATGGCATACTGAGTATTGCCATTTGAGTTTTGCGTATTCAGATTAAACTGCTAATTACGCAACGCAGTACATGCTTACACTCTCAAAGATCTATGCTGTCAAAACCAAACGCCCCCAATAATTTCGAATTAAAAATTAATAATTAGCAATTAATAATTCCTAACCCTTACTGAATCTGTAAAAATACTACTATTTAAAAGGCTAACAACATTCTTCTAAACCTTATATTTTTTTTAGCTAATCCGGTCGCAGCCTGTTTACAAATCCAGTAGCTTTATCGCATGGCGAACATTACACCAGAAGAATTTTATACCCAACGAATCAGTGAGCTAAGGGTTGAAAAAGAAAAACAAAACAAGAAGAAATCGCAATTGGCATGGCTTCGTTTTTTTTCACTCATCGGAGCTTTTGTTGCGGCTTGGGCTCTTTGGCCGTATGGAGAAGGATTGGGAATAATTGCATTTTTCGTACTGACTGGTTTATTCATTTATTTCCTAAAACAAGACATTACTAATAATGCTGCCATTCAAAACACAAACCGATTAATTGCCATTAACGAAACTGAAATTTTGGTTTTGCAGCACAATTTCTTTCATCTTCCAGATGGCAGTAAGTATCAACCTGCTTCTCATTCTTATACAAACGACCTTGACATCTTTGGCCGGGCATCCTTATATCAATATATTAACCGCACCACATCCGAACAAGGTAGTACCGTAATGGCCAGCTGGCTTACTCATCCCGGCACTGTGCCGTTGCTACTGCAGAGACAAGAAGCTGCCAGAGAGTTAGCTACTCAAACCCACTGGTACCAACAATTGCAAGCTTATGGTATAGCAGATGCTATTACTAATGCTACTGAAGAAAAAATCAGCCATTGGTTATCAGAAGACAATAAATTCATTCATCAACTCTTTTGGAAAATACTTCGGATAGTTTTACCCGCCATAAGCCTTACTGTCCTGGGTCTTTACATTACTGGTGTTATCGGATCAAATAGATTTTTTCCGGCGGCTGTTTTATTAATGATACTTGCTTTCAGCATTTCTAAAAAAGTAATACCAGCACATTCAAGGCTTAGTAAAATTGCCCCCCAGTTGGAAACACTGTCCAATAGTATAGCATGGATTGAGCAAACCTCTTTTACCAGCCCATATCTTCAGCAATTAAAAAATGAATTTGATCATCGTCCCGAAAAGGCTTCAAAAAAAATAAAAGGCTTAACACAGATACTTGAAAGGCTTGACCTCCGGCTCAACTTTGTTGTATTTATCCCCCTCAACACTTTTCTTTTCTGGGATCTGCAGCAAGTGTTTGCTTTAGAAAAATGGAAAGAGAATAATAAAAAAAATATCAGTCATTGGTTTAATGGGTTAGCAGAAATGGAAGCCATTGCAAGTATCGGCAACCTTGCGTTTAATCATCCCGCCTGGGCTTTTCCTGTTATCAGTAGCGAAGAAGCGGTGTTTGAAAGTGAGAAACTTGGACATCCGCTTATTCCTGCAGAGAAAAGAGTTAATAATTCATTTTCAACAAAAGGTGTAAATCAGTTAAATCTTATTACCGGCTCCAATATGGCCGGGAAAAGCACTTTTCTCAGAAGCATTGGTATCAATACGGTGCTGGCAATGGCAGGTGCCCCCGTTTGCGCAAGCAGGCTTACACTTTCTCCCATGAAAGTGATGAGCAGTATGCGGATAAGTGATAATCTGGAAGAAAGTACTTCTACTTTTTATGCTGAACTGAAAAAATTAAAAGAAATTATAGAAGCCGTAAACCGAAACGAAAAAGTATTTCTGCTGCTTGATGAAATATTAAGGGGAACAAATTCAGCAGACAGGCATACTGGCTCTAAAGCTCTTATTAAACAACTAATCCATCACCAGGCAGCCGGAGTGCTGGCTACTCATGATCTTGAATTGGCAAAATTGTCTGATGAATATCCCGGCAATATTCAGAACTATCATTTTGATGTGCAGGTAGCAAACGATGAACTCTTTTTTGATTATAAACTAAAAAGAGGCATCTGCCAAAGCATGAATGCCTCTATATTAATGAAGAAGATAGGAATAGAATTATAGTTACTTACCCCAGCCAAACCAATCATTACCGTTAGCATATAGCATTAACGCAATAAGTATTATGAAACCTGCTATTTGAGCATACTCCATAAACTTATCATTAGGCTTGCGGCCAGTAATCATTTCCCATAAGGTAAACATAACATGGCCGCCGTCTAAACCAGGAATAGGCAACATATTCATAAAAGCAAGGATTACAGATAACATAGCGGTTAACCTCCAGAATGACTCCCAATCCCATACCGGAGCAAATATGGAACCCATGGACTTAAAACCACCGACTGCTTTATAACCACCCGTATTAGGATTCAAAATAGTTTTAAACTGTGCCACATAATCTCTTAATTCAGTAAAGGTCATTTTTACACCGGCAGGAAAAGCTGGTAAGAAATTATATTTAGTAACCTCAAACCTTAACCAGCCGAGGCTATCCAATTGTTTCATGGTGCCGTAAGGATTAAATCCAATCTGGCCTTCATTATTAATTTTTGAAACAAAACTTGTGTCTCTTCCGTCTCTGTTTACCGTTATTAAAACTGTTTTATTCTTTTTTGTTTCCAGTATATCTGATAACTCATCAAAATAACTGAACCGGGCTGAATCTATTCCCACTATCATATCATTTTTTCTCAAGCCAGCTTTATACGCAGCAGAAGTGTCATTCACCCGTAAAACCATAGCAGGTATCCGTGGCTCTATAAAACCTGTCCTTTTCTGATTCTTATTAACAACCAATTGCCCAACGAAATTTTCTGGCAATGTTATTAGTAACGGCTTTCCTTCTCTTTCCAATTGTACCTGTGAAGCAGTGATCAATTTCTTTTTAAACCGTGTAAGGTCATATACTTCCTTACCATCTACACCGATTATTTTATCGCCATTTTTGAAGCCGATTTTCATTAACGTACTATCGCCAATATGCACACCATACTTCATAGAACTGGATGGCACTTTCTTGTCGCCCCAAATCATTAATATAAATGCGTAGATGATGAAGGCAACCAAAATATTCATTATCACTCCACCCAGCATTACTATCAAACGCTGCCAGGCTGGTTTGCTTCTGAACTCCCAGGGTTGTGGTGGCAACTTCATCTGTTCCTTGTCCATGCTCTCATCAATCATCCCGGATATTTTTACATAGCCGCCTAATGGCAACCAGCCTAT
>JBKJIX010000108.1:0-34438 GCA_046598205.1 Chitinophagaceae bacterium | reverse complement strand
TATTTTATTGGTGAATGGCATGTAAACAGCGAGTAATTTATAGACCGTTTTTTTTGTCAATACCATATTGCCCCATTCCCAATTAAAATTGTGACCCACATGAAACTGTACACTCTTGCCGGTGGGGTAGAGATTATTTACCAGGTCCCAATTGGCTGTGAATCTTTTTTCAAGCACTTTTTCTGACACAGAAATCATCTTGATAGTTTCTATAAACATATCAATCAGGTTGTGATAGAATTTTTTTGCAATTGTCCTTCTTTCTTTTTCTGTTTTTTCCGGAAAGGCAAGTAATAAATTATTCATTACTACCTCCCGCCTGTATTTAAGCAAATAAAAAGCCAGGCCATAAAAAGCATCGGAAAGAACATACAGCACTTTTAAAGGAAGAAGCGAAATAAACCACAGAAAACCATAAACAACATAATACATAATGGAGCAAATATAGAAACTACAAAACAATGTTTTGAACAAGGTTGCTCTTAGCCGGATAGTCGGTATTATAATGCAGGCCACGGCTTTCTTTGCGGAAGCTGGCGCCTTTTACTATCAGGTAACCAACCGTTATCATGTTACGGAGTTCCAGCAATTGAGGTGACACGGAACTGCTTTCATATAGTTGTTCTGTTTCTTCCCATAATAAATCAAGTCGGCGCATAGCCCTTTGCAGACGAACATCATTTCGAACGATACCAACATAATCACTCATCACTAATTGCAATTCTTTTAAACTTTGGGTGATCAATATCATTTCCCTTGGTTCTGTTGTTCCTTTCGCATTCCAGTCAGGTATGGCTTGATTCAAAGAAGCGAGGTTAATTTTTTCTGTAGCATCTACAAAGCAGCGATGAGCAAATACCATAGCTTCCAGCAAAGAATTACTGGCTAAACGATTGGCACCATGCAAACCAGTAGAAGCACATTCGCCACAGGCATATAAATTTCGTATTGAACTTCTGCCCCATTCATCTGTTTTAATTCCTCCGCAACTGTAATGCGCAGCAGGTGCCACCGGAATCATGTGTTGTGTAATATCAATACCGATGGATAAACATTTTGCATAAATATTGGGGAAATGCTCCGTAAATTTTTCTTTGGTGAAATGCCGGCAATCTAACCGCACATGTTCTGTACCTGTTCTTTTCATTTCACTATCTATTGCCCTTGCCACAATATCTCTGGGTGCAAGGTCTTTTCGTTCATCATAGTTGAGCATAAAAGCTTCGCCATTCTTATTTCTTAAAATACCGCCATCACCACGAACAGCTTCGGTAATTAAGAATGCCTGGCCCCTTACTCCTGGTTCATACAATGCAGTAGGATGAAACTGGATGAACTCCATATTTTCAATTCTGCCTTTGGCCCGATACACCATTGCCACACCATCACCTGTTGCAATAGAAGGATTGGTGGTCGTACGATACACCTGTCCATTTCCACCGGTAGCCAGTAACGTAATCTTAGCCAGAATTTTTTCTATCTTATTTGTTTCAAGATTTAAGACATAAACACCATAGCATTCCACATCCGGTGTGGCTTTGTTAACGAGATAACCCAAATGGTGCTGGGTAATGATGTCAACTACAAAACAATGTTTGATAAACTCAATGTTCTTTTGCTTAGCCACCGCATCAATCAAAGCCCTTTCCATTTCCTTACCCGTTACATCTTTATGATGCAGGATACGAAATTCTGAATGACCACCTTCCTTACCTCTTTTATAATCCCCATCTTTTTCTTTATCAAATTTGGCTCCCCAGTCAATTATTTCCTGCACCCTCTCCGGTCCTTCTTTTACCACAATCTCCACTACATTTTCATTACACAAACCATCACCGGCTATCAGTGTGTCATCAATATGTTTTTGAAAGCTGTCGTTCTCCAGGTCATTCACTACCGCTATTCCGCCCTGTGCATACTTGGTATTGGTTTCATCGGCAGCGGCTTTCGTCATCACCAATACTTTTTTATCAGGAAACTGGTTGGCCACTTTTAAGGCATAGGTTAATCCTGCAATGCCTGAGCCTATTACTAAAAAATCTGTTTGTTGCATATTCCCAAATTCCGCCACCCGGCGGAGAATTTTAGTTTTAAAATATATAACTACTTTATTAGCTACGAAGATACCTTATTGCACCTTCAACGATGAACAGTTGTGCCAATCCGTATGTCAGCATGATTAAAACACCGGCTGCTTCAAAAGGTTGATAAAATTTGTTGATGGCCAGTATTGAATCAGATAGTACAAAAAGTAAAGCCCCTACCATCATCCATTGACCAGCCGGTTTATTCTTTACGAACAACATGTGCATAGCCAGCATAAACATAAAACTAATAACGACTCCATAAATAAGCACCGGAATTTTCATGTCGGCGAGGTACGGAGAAAGTAGGTTGATAAGTGCGGCATAATAAATTACCGCCACTACCAGCAGCCAGGGTTTGCCTTTTACATTTTCTTTTACCCGAACATTGTGAAAAAAGATAATGTAGAAAATATGAGCTATTAGGAAAGCAGACAAACCAAGTAAGAAGAAGATGGAATTTTTTTCCTGGAACATCAGTAGTACATCGCCAAGCAAAGAAAATAGCAGGGCAAACAAGACCCACTTTGCCAATCCTTTTGTTATACTATTAAATTGCGAATCAAAATAACCAATGAGAGTAGTAATAATCAATGGCTTCAAAAAGGATTGAACAGGATTATTGTTTAGCTGAATACCAATGAGATCCCCAATAAGAATAACAGCAAAAAGAAGTATCCAGTGTTTTTGTTTCATTTGTTGATTTTCTTTTTCAACTATTCATTCCTAAAAAAAGCCACTTTAACTGTTATTCCAAATTTTCCAAAAATTTGGAATAATTAGGAATACTATAAATGCTGTATTTCAGAACTTTATCCTACCTCCACCCACGCATCACTTTCCTTTATCAACTCAATCAATTCTTTTACCGCCACCTCGCTGTTTACATTTCGCTTCATTACTTCTTTGCCTTTGTAGAGTGTAATTTTTCCAGGCCCACTTCCCACATAGCCAAAATCTGCATCAGCCATTTCGCCGGGGCCGTTAACGATACAACCCATGATGGCAATCTTTACGCCTTTCAGGTGATTGGTAACAGCCCGGATTTTTGCCGTTGTTTCCTGCAAATCAAATAAGGTGCGGCCGCAACTTGGGCAACTTATATATTCTGTTTTTGAAATTCTTGTTCGGGTGGCTTGTAAAATACTAAACGCAATATTATTGGTAAACTGGTAGCTATCTTTTACTTCCAGGTAAGTTCTGCCGGTTGCTTTACTATTTTCCATTTGCGATGCACCACTGTATCCCAAACAAATACCATCACCCATCCCTTCTAAAAACAAAGCACCGGTCTCCGTAGCAAAATGAGTAAGGTGTTCATCAGGTGTTTGCCATTTGCTGTCTGTAATTAATACAACCGGATTTTTAATATTTCTACTCATTAACTCTGCAAACATGCGACGAACTGATTGCATGGCGTTATTGTTTGTTGAACTAAGACAGATAACAACCGATGAATCATTAGCCAGTTTGTCAAGATGAACAGAACTATCCACCGTATCACTATAACAATCAATCATTACAAAGTTCAACCTGTCGCTTTTAGTGGCTGCTTCAGCATAGCCACTATCACCATAAATTGGAAAATAAACCTCACCCCAACCCTCTACACTTTGTGGAGAGGGAGTTTTGGCAGACTCCGCCCATGTATCCGGATAGACAATTACTTTTAATGTACCCGGTAATGCAAAGTCTAACAATTGATGTCCTGTAAAAATATAATCAGCCGCTGCATCACCAATCGTCCATTTATCTGTTGCCTCATCATAAGTATAACCAATGCTTTGCAAATGAGTTGGTGTTATCTTTTCTATCTTACTCAAGTCAGCAATAACAACCGGCACTTGTTTACCACCAATATTATCTACTGCAAATGTTTCTCTTCTTTTATATTCAAACGGGGAATAGGGCAGTTGGCAGTTGGCAGTTTGCAGTCCATCTCTTTCAAAATCAGGCTTACTAACTGTAGACTGAAAACTGCCAACTGAATATCGCTTCACTAAATCCTTACACACCGGTATTTCAAACTCAGGGTCTTCTGTCAATGACACACGGATGGTATCACCAATTCCATCTTCCAATAATGTTCCTATACCGACAGCAGATTTTATTCTCCCGTCTTCTCCATCACCGGCCTCTGTTACGCCCAAATGCAAAGGATAAATTTCGCCGAACTCATCAAACATTGTTTTAATTAATAAGCGGTATGCCTGCACCATCACCTGCGGGTTGCTGCTTTTCATACTCAGCACTATGTTGTGATATGTTTCACCCCGGGCTATCCGCAGAAATTCCATAGCACTTTCTACCATACCAATTGGTGTATCACCATAGCGGCTCATAATCCTGTCGCTCAGTGAACCATGATTGGTACCAATCCGCATGGCTGTACCATATTCTTTACAGATTTTTACCAACGGAGTAAATCGTTCCCGTATTCTATCAATTTCTTCTGCATACTCTGAATTGGTGTATTCAATTTGTTCAAATTTCTTTTTGTCAACATAATTACCGGGGTTTACTCTCACTTTTTCAATAATCCTCGCTGCTATCTCTGCCGCATTGGGGGTAAAATGAATATCGGCTACGATGGGAGTAGTGTAACCTCTTTTGCGAAGCTCATTTTTTATATTCAGTAAGTTTTCTGCTTCATTTTTAGAAGGCGCAGTAATGCGGATCAATTCTGACCCTGCTTCAATGCAACGGATGCTTTGCTCCACCGTGGCAATAGTATCCATGGTGTCCGTAGTCGTCATCGTTTGCACCCGGATAGGATTGAAATTGCCAAGTAACAGGTCGCCAATTTTAACCTCTTTGGTTTTTAGACGTTTATATGCCGTGAGTGATTCGCAGTACAATTGCATAGCTACAAAACTAACAAAGAACGGGCAGCTATGTTTACCAATCTTTGGCTTGCGACCCTCCTGTTTTAGTCTTTTCCTTTTGTACCCGCTGCTGCACTTCCTTTTCTTTTTGCTGTAGTAATTTAAGCCGCTGTTCCGCTTCCTTTGGATTCATTTTAGATGGGGGCTGTTTCTTTTGATCCTCTTTCTTTTTCTTTGGCTGGTCATTATTTTTTTTCTTATCAGCATTTTTCTTTTTTAACTCCAGCAGGGCTTTTTGCAGGTTTTCCCTGGCTTCTTTATCGTCGGCATTGTTCCGGAGGGCATTTTTATAGGCTTCAATACTTTCTTCCAGGTTTTTTTGTTGGGTCAATATCACTCCTTTATTATAAAAGGCTTTGGACCTTATTTCTTTATCGGTAATATTATTGGCTACCTCTGCAAATATTTTAGCTGCTTCAACTTTTTTATCCTGTTTATACAGTGCATTGGCCTGGTTAAATTTTGCAGTTGCATTAGATGGGTCGGCCTCTATTGCTTTTCTATACTCCTCTGCAGCTTTTGCAAACTGTTGCTGCTTATAATAATCATTACCAGCCTGTATTATCTTCTCCACCGGTTTTGATTGGGCAAATGAATACATTGACGCTATAAGAAATAATATCACCAGGCTTGTTTTCATACTGTAACTACTTTCTTGCGTTCCGGAATAAAATTTTCTACCAGCAATAAAAAAAACATAGCCGCTGCAAACCAGATAAAAAAAGTTTTAAAATTTATCTGAGAAAGATCTGAGAAAGATTTTTTATCTATTTGGGATAATTGTTTAGTCAACAACCTCACCGCCTCATCACTTCCCTGCAACCGGATATAAATACCGTTTGTTTCTGTTGCTATTTGTTTGAGTACTTCTTCATTCAGTTTAGATACCACTGTATTCCCAGATTCATCTTTTTTTACATCTCCTGTTGCCGGGTCAGGTATGGTTGCTCCTTCCGGTGAGCCAATGCCAATAGCATTAATCATTACACCCTTTTCTGATAATTTTTTTGCTGTTGCTACTGCATCTTCATCATGATCTTCCCCATCTGAAATAAGCAGTACTGTTTTAAATTTTTTATCTGTGGAATTAAAAGCATTAGCACTCATTTCCAACGCATCGCTGATGACGGTTCCCTGTTGCGGCACTGCATCCGGGCTGGCAGACGATACAAATAGTTTTGCTGCCCCATGATCGGTTGTTAGCGGCATTTGCAAATAAGCTTTCCCGGCAAAAAGTATTAATGCAATCCTGTCATTGGGCATTTCATGCAGAAGCTTGGTAACGAACTGTTTTGCTCTTTCCAGTCTGTTGGGAGCCATGTCAGCCGCCAGCATACTTTTGCTTACATCTAATGCAATGGCAATATCAATTCCTTTTTTATTTACTGCTTCCGGTTCACCCGGTTTCCGTGGGTTCATCACGGCAATAACACCGAGTGCAAAGGCTGCGGAAACAACAATGAATTTTGAAGTAAATAGTTGGGAAGAATAGTTGGTGATTAATGCCTTTACCAGGCTCATATCGCCAATGCGTTTTGTTACTTTTTTCTTCCACTGCAACAGGGCAATAAAAAATAAAGCAAGAATAGCAATGCCTGCGAAAAGGAAAATAAACTCTTTATGTTGAAACTGAAATACCAATCTGATAATGTGATAATTTGCTGATTAGCCAATAAGGTCGTTCATAAATCAGTTGCAATTTTTGAACCAAAAGAAGCTGCTGTCATTAACAAATTAGCATATCAGCCAATTAGCTGAGTATACTACATCTTCCCGTCAAAAAAACCCAGGTACTTCAGCATATCCTTCAGCATCTTTATCCGAACAGGTTTCATATCAAAATCTTTATCCGGTGATTCAATATTTAATACAAAAAAGTAGGGATGATTATTCTCTTCTATCCAACCTACTACCCTACCAAGGGGATTACCATTTTCCCGAAAGCCCCAACCTGTTTTATAAGCCAGCCGGTAATTAGCATTATTCTCAAAGAGCATAGCCCTTTTAACTGTTTCCTGGTAAGTTTTAAAAAAAGGTAATTGGTTAAAATATAATTTCTTTACCAATCCCAACTCTTCGTCTGGTTTAATTTTGAGTGAATTGTCCAACCAGAAAGTGTCAATTGCTGACTTTATTTTTCGAGTACCATATTGCAAGCTATCCAACCATAACTGCATAGTATCTTTTCCAATCCTTCTTGCTACTTCCTGGTAATAAGGAACGGCCGACACCCGGAACGCATTATACATATTCAAATCCTGGTTCCATTCTTCCACCCGTCGTTTTACACCATCCCATTTTATTATCATACTGTCCCCGCTGATTTTTCCGGTTTGCAAACCAATCAATGAGTTGACAATTTTAAATGTAGAAGCCGGCAGATAGCTGCTGTCACGATAGCGGCCCAAATTATGCACCGTAAACTTTCCGGTGCCATTATCCATCAGGGCAAAACAGCCTTCTACTTTATTTTCATCAAAGTATTTTTTCAGATTTTTATCCTGCTTTACATTGTTTTGAGAACAGGATTGCAGGAGGGCAAGTAGTACCAGGGAATAGACAAAAGATTTCATCCTATATCAAAAATTTGGGCAAAGGTAGCCTCATTTTGCTCGCAGTAAGATAGCTTTTTTTATAGCTGCACACTTTTCTTAAAAATAAAAAATCCTGTCTTGCTAAAGCGAGACAGGAGTAAATTTCTTTCCGTATGTTATAACTGTTACAGGTAAATGCCGTTTTTCAGGCGATAGTGTTTATTTCCCTGGCAATCCCTTTTAGTGGCGGCGCAGGAACTAAATACAAAGATTACTACGGCAACAATGGCTAAAGAAAGCAATAATTTTTTCATACTCTTGTTTAAAAAGTTGGGTGAACAAATTAATTAAGGGAAATTCAGAGGATTTGGCGGGTAGTTATTTTTATCATCGTGTAGGAAACAAAAATAATACCGATATGTTGTTTCTCATAACTTCTTATCGTTTTTTTTCTACTTCTTTCCGGAAAAGCCCTTAGATAATATCTTTTATAGTAAAAACACTAATTCAGGTAATTTTACGATAATTAAATAGTTGTATATATGAAACAAATTTTTGCCTCTTTTATTATCGCATCACTACTTTTTGTTTCCTGCAATGATGATAACCCCAAAAGAAGTGGTGCCGAAACCAGCAAAAATGATAAAGAGCAGGCGGCTATTCACACCGGCATGGTAAAGGATGCTGCCAGGGACATGCAACAATTAAAAGAAGAACTGAGTAACCTGACTCCGCTAACCACAGATGAACTAAAGGCAAAAGTTCCTGAACAACTAATGAACGCTACCGCTTCTGATGTAGATGTAAATGCCGCTATGGGTGCAACTGTAGCGAATGCAGACTATAAAATAAACGATAGCATCAACTTGAAATTAGAAATAGTGGATTGTGCCGGACCTGGTGGTGCTGGTATGTTTGGTATGCAATACCTGGACATGATAAACGTAAACTCCGACGATGAAGAGGAGTATATAAAAACGATTGATTTCAATGGTGGAAAAGCATTTGAAAACTGCAAGAAAAACCGAAATAGATGTATGATTATTTTTCTGAGTGGTAATCGTTTCCTTGTTTCATTAAGAGGCGATAATGTGGGAATTGATGCGTTGAAGAATTTGGCAATGGGATTGAAAATTAAATAGGATAATGTTAATACATTTTAAAAAACATTCCCAGCTCTGCGAAGCTTCCAGCTTCGCAGTTTTATTTTATTGCCTCCGGCAATTTTATTTCAACACTCCCAACTCCTTCCCCACTTTTGTAAATCCTGCAATGGCTTTATCTAAATGTTCCTGTTCATGAGCTGCACTTAGCTGTACCCTTATTCTTGCCTGTCCCTTTGCAACAACAGGAAAGAAGAAACCAATTACATAAATACCTTCTTCCAATAGTTTAGAAGCAAAGTTTTGCGCCAGTACTGCATCATACAGCATAATAGGAACGATGGGATGGTCACCGGGCTTGATGTCGAAACCGGCTTCTGTCATTTTACTACGGAAATATTTTGTATTGTATTCCAATTTATCCCGTAGTTCTGTTGTTGAAGTAAGCATATCCAATACCGCAATAGATGCACCAACAATAGATGGGGCAACAGTATTGCTGAATAAATACGGTCTTGATTTCTGCCTGAGCATTTCTATTATTTCCTTTCTGCCACTTGTAAAACCACCGGAGGCACCACCTAATGCTTTTCCTAATGTACCAGTGATGATATCAATCTTTCCCATCACCCCACGATACTCATGAGTACCTCTTCCCGTTTTTCCCAAAAATCCTGAAGAGTGACATTCATCAATCATCACTATTGCATCATAGGTGGAGGCAAGGTCACATATCTTATCCAATTGGGCAATCGTTCCGTCCATACTAAAAGAGCCATCTGTTACTATAATGCGGCTGCGGAGATTCGCTGACTCTTTCAGTTTTGCTTCCAGGTCTTCCATATTATTATGCTCATACCTGAAACGTTGCGCCTTGCACAAACGAACCCCATCAATAATGCTGGCATGGTTCAGTGCATCGGAGATAATGGCATCCTGTTCATTAAACAATGGTTCAAACACCCCGCCGTTTGCATCAAAAGCTGCCGCATATAAAATAGTGTCTTCTGTGCCGAGGAACTTTGAAATTTTTTCTTCCAGTTCTTTATGAATATCCTGCGTGCCGCAGATAAAGCGAACACTACTCATGCCATAGCCACGTTCTTCAATGGCTTTATGCGCCGCTTCAATTACTTTGGGGTGGCTAGATAAGCCGAGATAGTTATTGGCACAAAAATTCAATACCGTTTTTCCGCCTACCGTTATCTCCGCTCCTTGCTGGCTGGCAATAATCCTTTCTTTTTTATAAAGACCGGCAGTTCTTATCTCTTCTACTTCTTTGGCAATTCGTTGCACCAGATTTTCATTCATATAGCATGGTTTAGGAGCAAATATAGTAACACGGTTTGAGAGGATTTTGAGGGAGTTTCACGCAGAGACCACGGACCCGATAGCTATCGGGTTCGCAGAGGAGAAAATGATTTTTCCAGGTATCGTCTGTTATTTTATATTGTTCATCTTGGCTCAATCCATAATTTCTGCATTTTATCAGGCAAATAAACCCTCTTGTCATTATTTGTTAGGATAGCATGGAAACAATTTTTAAGTTAGCTGTAACATTTGGTCAACTACTTTCGTCCCACCTCAAAACCATTACCATGCAGAAAAAATACCTGATCAGCTTTGGCTTTGTAGCTGCCGTACTGATAACCAGCCTGTTGGTGCTCAACACCCCTGCCCCGCCAAAGGCAAACACCACCTGCTGCAAAAAAGAGGTAAAAGATTGCACTCCCGTTGAAATAAAATGTGATGCCCCTGTAGAAACAAGCTTGGAAAATCTTTCGCATCAATTTATTTTCTTTCCGGCTTCATTGTACTGATTTTCAAGGGCTAAACTTGAAAAAAATCTTTGCGGAGCCTGTAACTTCTACCTTCCCCCATTCGTTTTACTTTCCAAAGCAGGCTCCTTAATTTATCTTTACCTGCCCCGGCTGTTTACTTGTAGTACGAAGCAATGGCAGAGCAATCTGACCAAAACCAAATGAGAAAACACCGGACAAACTGCGAAGTAGTATGACTGAACGAGAATACAATGAATGTGTAACGACGTATGCAGACAATGTGTACCGCTTCATCCTGAAAAATCTTCGCCATGAAGAGGATGCAAGGGATGTGGTGCAGACTGCGTTTGAAAAAATGTGGCGCAACCGGGATGTTGTGGATGCACAAAAAAGCAAATCGTACCTTTTTACTGTGGCCTATCACCAGATGATTGACCACATACGGAAAGTAAAACGGATACAACTGAGAGAAGAATTCGACGATGAAGCAAGGATACAAAATCAACCAGCTAATAATTTAAAGCAAGTGCTGGAAGAAGCATTGGGCCGGTTGAGTGAAACACAACGTTCCTTAGTATTGCTGAAAGATTACGAAGGATACAGTTATGAAGAGATAGGACAAATAATGAACCTGAATGCCAGCCAGGTGAAAGTTTATCTTCACCGGGCAAGGGTGCAATTGAAAGAATATTTAGTGAAAATGGAAAACGTAATATAGAATCAGGTGCCGGGTGTCAGTTGTGAGCTGCCAGCAACTAACCGACAATGAACATCTGACAATAGACAACTAAAATGAATATAAACCGCCATAATTACGAAGAGTATTTTATCCTGTACATAGATAATGAACTCAGCAGCCATGAACGCCGCATGGTGGAGTTGTTTATTCTGCAACACCCCGACCTGAAAGAAGAACTGGATATATTACTGCAATACAAATTAGTTCCTGATACCAATATTACATTTACCGGCAAAGAAGAATTAATGAAAGTTAACGGGCACACTCCTGTTTCCTTTACCAACTACGAAGAATGGCTGGTACTTTATATGGATAATGAACTGAATGCTGAACAAAAAGCAACGATTGAACAATTCATTTCAGCTAATCCAACTATAAAAGAAGAATTGGCATTGCTGCAACACACCAAACTACAACCAGAAAAAATCTTTTTTGCTGACAAAGAATTGTTATACAGAAAAGAAGAAAATCCCGATAGCTATCGGGATCGCCCCCTGCCGGTTCGCTGGTGGAGACTAGCCGCTGCCGCTGTGCTGCTGCTTGGCGTTGGCATTACTACTGCAATACTTGTCAATAAAAAATCTATTCCGGGTAATAAAGAAATAGTAAAAGGAGCTACACCAGAAGAAAAAGCAATTCCTGAAACCCCGGTTATTATTCTTAAAGAATCAAACAGCCGGGTTAATGAGAGCATAACAGCCAATAACCAGGAAACAGTTCCTCTCGTAAAACAATCTGCTCATAACAATGCCATTGTTAAAGAAAAAAATAATACTGTAAAGAACCAATTACCAAATATCGTTACTACTAAACCGGTAAAAGAAGAGCCAATTGTAGCTACCACTAATAAACTTACCAATGATCTTCCTGTTCCATTGAATAATCCAAACGTCGTTAAGAATTATGTAACCAATAAGGCTGTTGCCAGCGACAATAGTTCTAAAGAAATCAAACAACCAAACTCATTAACAAATCCTGTTGTAACAACTCAGAACCCTTCTTCGTCAGATATAGTGTACGCATCAAACAACAACACTGATGCAGACTTTGACCAGCCTGATAGCAAGAAAAACAAAAACCGTGGTTTCTTCCGGAAGTTGGCACGGACATTTGAAAAAAGAACTGATATTGATCCTACTGATGACAATAAATTATTGGTAGCAGGGCTGGCCATCAAACTGAAATAACCCTTCGATACTTCGACAAGCTCAGTATTCAGGATGACAAAAATTAATTAACTTAAAAAATGAAGAATATGAAAAGGATTTTTACCCTATGCGTAGCATTATGCACCATCATTACCGGGTTTGCCCAAACGGACACCACAGGTAATCAAAACAAACCACCTGCCGATGACACCATCCGCATTGGGGGGATGATCATCATCCGCAAAGCCGGCACCAAAGACAAAGAGATAGCAAGGGATAAAGAATATAAGATGCGCAACCGTCGTGGCGATAAGCCTTCCAATCTTACTACTAACTGGTGGATATTCGACCTGGGTTTTTCAAACTATAATGACGAATCAAATTACGTTAATGCAGCTTTAACTGGTTTCGTAGCTCCCGGTATCAATGAAGATGATCTGCAATTGAAAGGAGGCAAGTCAAGAAACATCAACGTTTGGTTCTTTATGCAAAAGCTAAATATTATAAAACATGTGGTAAACCTGAAATATGGCCTGGGGCTGGAGCTGAACAATTACAGTTTTGATAATACTAAGCTGGTTTTTGCAAAAAACCCTACTGTAATTTCTGAAGGAGCTACGGATTTCAAAAAAGTAAAATTGGCAGCAGATTATCTTACAGTACCTATTATGCTCAATTTCAATTTTACCCCTAACCGTAAAAATGGGTTTGGTATTAGTGGTGGTATTAGTGCGGGTTATTTATATTCATCCCGGTACAAAAGCAAAACGAATGATGATGTAAGTAAAGTGAAGAGTGACTTTGACCTCGAAAGTTTTAAATTAGCTTATATCGGCGAATTATCGCTTGGCCCTGTACGCCTTTATGGAAGCTATGCGATGAAAAATATGTGGGAAAAGGGATTGGATATGACCCCGTATAACTTTGGGTTCCGGTTTAGTAACTGGTAAAAATAATTTAGTTATTCTAAGAGAGCCGTGGATTTTACTTACGGCTTTTTTATTGATACAAAGCAATATTACTGCCGACTTGCATGTATCTTTTCTAAACATACCGTTAAAACATGCCGGCCAGCCAATATGCTTATCCACATTGGTAAAATAATATTTCATGGCACAACGTTTGAGCAATTAGACAGTTACTTATTTTTGCCGATCAACTACCCTGAAAGATTTTGTGAGGGACAGTTACAAGTGGCGGTTATGAAAAAATTCAATACCTGATGAAAAACATTATTATTCTTGCTACCGTTTTTTTGGGAAGTAGCCTGCTGGCTTCCGATGTTTTAGTGTACAAAAGAAGCAACGGCAAAAAAAGGTTTGACTGGAATGCCTCCGGGCCCATAGGTAAAATTTCAATTACCATTGACAAATCGGACTATGAGTTGAGTGTGTATGATGATAAAGGCTGGTATGCCACCTACCCGGTAGTGTTTGGCAATAATACACTGGCCGATAAAAAATATGAAGGTGACAAAAACACACCGGAAGGAGAATTTCGCATTACCACTAAACGGGTGCATAATAAATGGTGCCGCTTTTTGGCGATCGACTACCCCACGGCGGATGACCGGGAAAAATTTAACAAACGAAAAGAAAAAGGTGAGATACCTGCTAATGCCGGCATTGGTGGCAGCATCGGCATACACGGTGTGTGGCCACATGAGGATTTTGTGGTTGACCGTTATAAAAACTGGACCCTTGGCTGCATATCTATGAAGAACGATGATGTAAAGGAAATTTACGGATTCACCATTGCAGGAACGAAAGTGAAGATTAAGAAGTAGGCTTATTTGGTATTCGCCATCAAAAACCTCTCCGTTTCAATTCTCCACTTTATCGGATCGTTTTGTACTAACGATTCATGACTGGCACGGTCGTACACTATTAGTTTCTTATTGGTTGATGCGATAGCATGAAACACATTATCAATTTCATTCTGTCTTACATAATTATCCCTTGCCCCCCATTGCATCAGCACCGGGCAATTTACTTTTTTTGCATACGACGCTGTTTTATGTTTGAAACCATTAAAACCTCTTTCTACTCCCATCCACCAGGTAACAAAAAAACCGAATGGTTTTTCCGGTAGTCCCTGGAAACCCAGTGCCCTGGCCCTTGCCTGTAAATGGGATTGCAGGGAACCAAAAGGCATTTCCAAAATCACCCCGGCTGGCTTCAAATCATAATCTGCTATAGCTTTGGTTACTACTACAGCACCCATTGAGTTGCCCCATAGAAAAATATTTTTTTTCCCTTTGCCAGCTATATACTCATAAGCCAGTTTTACTTCTTCCGATTCCCTGATGCCGATAGTAGTTGTTTTTCCGCCGCTGTTGCCATGTGCCCGGTAGTCAACCAGCATTACATTATAACCCTGGTAGCGAAATTCAGCCGCTTCATTTATTACCATGCCTTTGTTGGCAGTAATGCCATGAAAAAGAATAACTGTTCCTTTTGACACCGAGTCTGTTTTGCCATACCAGGCATCAATAAAGATTCCTTTTTCTGTTTTTAATGTTACAGTATCAACCAAAAATGCGGGGGTTTCCGTAATAACCGATTTTGCCTGCCGTGGACCGGTAAACAGCCTCCATGTTTTTACCAGTATATTCTTAGACGGTTTGGAATTTCTAAGTTCAGGATCGTTATATACATGGGTAAGCTTATAAGCATACAAGGCGGCACTGATGTTAATCAGAATGAACTGTACTATCAGTACCCACCCTATCCAGCGCAGATAAGAAGGTATTTTGAACCTGAATTTGCTTTTTTCCATGAAATATAAACCAGTCGTTTAAACGTTAGCGGCCAAAAGTAATTTTTACACGGCATAACAACGACTAAATAGGTAGAAATTTTTAAAGGCACAGATTATTTTATCATATTCAAAGCTTAAAGTTTCCCATTTTTTATATCCTCCACCACACCGGGATCAAGCAGTGTAGAAGTATCACCAAGATTGGCAATTTCTCCTTCGGCAATTTTTCTTAAAATCCGGCGCATAATTTTTCCACTTCTTGTTTTGGGCAGGCCGGTTACAAATTGTATTTTATCCGGCTTGGCAATGGCACCAATAATTCTTGTTACTGTTTGCAGAATATCTTTTCTTGTCATTTCATCATCAACATGCCTACCGTTGTAAATTACATACGCATAAATGCCCTGTCCTTTTATATCATGCGGATAACCCACAACGGCACTTTCCACTACTCCTGCATGCATATTAATGGCATTTTCCACTTCGGCTGTGCCGATACGGTGGCCACTTACATTTAATACATCATCTACTCTTCCGGTAATCCTGTAGTTTCCGTTCTCATCTTTCAATGCACCATCACCGGTGAAGTATAAATTTTCGTAGGTAGCAAAGTAATTGGTGCGGCAACGTTCATGGTCGCCATACGTAGTTCGTAAAATTCCCGGCCACGGTGCTTTGATGCATAGATTTCCTTTCAACAGTCCATGCTCATCTTTTTCCGTTACTTCTTTTCCGTTTTCATCTACCAATAATGGCTGCACACCCGGCATGGGCAGTGTAGCCCAGCTTGGCTTACTTGGTGTTACTCCAGCAAGATTAGAAATCAATGTACCACCCGTTTCTGTTTGCCACCAGGTATCTACTATCGGGCTGGCTTTTTTTCCGACATTTTCATCATACCAATGCCATGCTTCTTCATTAATGGGTTCACCAACAGTACCCAATGTTTTTAAAGAAGAAAGATTTTTTCCGGCTAATGGTTCTAATCCAAAACCCATTAAACTGCGGATAGCAGTCGGGGCTGTATAAAGAATATTGACCTTGTGCTTTTCAACAATATCCCAAAACCTTCCTGCATCCGGCCAGGTGGGAATTCCTTCAAACATTAATGAAGTGGCTCCGGCACTCAACGGGCCATATACAATATAACTATGACCGGTTATCCACCCAATATCTGCTGTGCAGAAATGAATATCACCGGGTTGGTATTGAAATACATTTACAAAAGTATAAGTAGTCCATACCAGATAGCCGGCAACACTATGCACTACCCCTTTGGGTTTGCCAGTACTGCCCGATGTATATAATATAAATAACGGGTCTTCTGCATCCATTTCTTCCGCAGGAAATGATACCACCCCATCTTTCTCCACCTGTGCTTCTGCATATTCCATTTCATCTTCCCACCAAACATCCCGGCCTTTTATCATGGAAGCAGGAGTTCTGGTTCTTGTATAAACAATTACTCTCTTCACCGTTTTATTCCCAACCAATGCATCGTCAATTACACTTTTCAATGGTATGTCTTTGCCGCCACGGTAAGCCCCATCGCAGGTTACAATGTATTCTGCTTTCGCATCATCCAGCCGGTCGGCAATACTTTGTGCAGAAAACCCACCGAAGATGACAGAATGAATAGCACCAATTCTTGCACAGCCAAGTACTGCATAAGCCAGCTCTGGAACCATGCCCATATAGATACAAACCCTGTCTCCCTTTTTTACGCCGTTGTTCTTTAATACCTGTGCAAACTGGCAAACCCTTTTGTGCAGCCGGTTATACGTCACTATTCTTGTTCTTTCTTCCGGGTTATTAGGTTCCCAGATAATGGCAGGCTTGTCACCCATTGTTTTAAGATGGCGGTCAATACAGTTTTCGGTGATGTTGAGCTTGCCGCCTTTGAACCATTCTATTTTTGGTTCTTTGAAATTCCATTCCAGCACTTTGTCCCATTTTTTTCTCCATTGGAAATTTTCTGCAATACTTCCCCAGAATGCTTCGGGTTCATCCACACTGCGTTTATAATCTTTGTGATATTGCTCCAACGATTTTATCTGATAAGGGTATGACATACGTTATAGTTAAAGCCTTGTTTAATATGAGAGGTTAAATTTACACAATTAAAAGATTTGTCGCACAGAGAAAAAAAGAGAGAAAGAGAATTGCTTCGCAATTGATGGTTCTGTATTCTCCTTTCCTCTTTCCTCTCTGGGCGATGCTTTTATTTATTGACAATAAACTTGCTTCGCAATTGATGGTTCTGTATTCAACTTCTCTCTTTTTCCTCATGGTGATTGTATTTTAGCTGAATATTTTTTTACTCTTTTACAAATTCATATCTTAATTGCATGAATCAACCCAGTTCTGCCAAAACCATCCGTTCTGTTATTGCTGCATCGTCGGTAGGCACTATGATTGAATGGTATGATTTTTACATCTTCGGGATGCTGTCCACTACCATTTCGTCGCAGTTTTTTCCAAAAGAAAATCCAACAGCGGCCCTGTTGAGCACCCTGGCAATTTTTGCTGCGGGATTTATTGTCCGTCCTTTTGGTGCATTGGTATTTGGAAGGTTGGGAGATTTGATAGGAAGAAAATACACTTTTCTGCTTACGCTGATACTGATGGGCAGCTCCACATTTTTGATTGGCTGCGTTCCCAGTTATGAAAGTATCGGTATTGCGGCACCTATACTTGTTTTGTTATTACGATTGCTGCAGGGATTAGCATTGGGTGGTGAATATGGTGGGGCTGCAACGTATGTTGCCGAATATTCACCAGCAGGTAAAAGAGGATACTATACCAGCTGGATACAGACAACTGCCACTTTAGGTTTATTTGTTGCACTCGGTGTTATACTCCTGGTTAAATCAAATATGTCAGATACCGCTTTTGCTGCAGAGTGGGGTGGCTGGCGGTATCCGTTCTGGATTTCTATTTTATTAGTGGGGGTATCTATATATATAAGGATGAAGATGAAAGAATCGCCGATGTTTTCCAAACTGAAAGCAGAAGGAAAAACATCAGTAAATCCGCTGAAAGAAAGTTTCCGGAATAAGGCAAATTTTAAAATGGTGCTGCTGGCATTATTTGGTGCGGTAATGGGGCAGGGAGTGGTTTGGTACACCGGGCAGTTTTATGCACAAAATTTTTTAGAAACAAAATGCAATATTGAATTTGAACAGAGCCGGACTATCATGCTTTGGGCCATTGCATTTGCTACGCCTTTTTTTATTCTCTGGGGATGGCTGAGTGATAAGATTGGAAGAAAATGGATAATGATGGCAGGAATGGCATTGGCGATATTTACTTACAGGCCGATATTTAGTACATTTCTTAATGATTCTAATGTAAACAATTGGCTTGCAGAAGCAAAGAGAAATGGCTCAATAAAAGAAATAAAATATACTTTACTTGATGAAAAATTGCTTGGTGATAGTTTGAAAATTCAGACAGAAAGTGCAGAATATTCCGATGGGAAAAAATATAAACTCATAACATCGACTCTTAACAGAGGTGCTGATTCAATTGATGAAATAATTACTAGTACAAACGCAGAGTTTAAGGAAAAGCATTTATCAGCTAATATTTACTGGAAATTCATCGGCCTTGTGTTTTTATTAATATTATACGTTACGATGGTCTATGGCCCCATTGCCGCCTTCTTAGTAGAAATGTTTCCGACAAAAATCCGTTACACTTCTATGTCACTTCCCTATCATATCGGCAATGGTGTGTTTGGCGGGTTAGTTCCTTTTATTGGTTTATTACTAACTACTACTTATACTGCCGACCCATTGGTAGGGCTTTGGTACCCAATCGGAGTAGCAGCATTGTGTTTAATAATCGGAACGATGTACTTAACTAATAAGATTGACAGAAATATAAAAGATTAGGCCTCCTCCCGGTCTCCTCCGCATAGAGGAGGCCACCAGAGCACAGTCCTGACTTATTTAGAAATTCTTATAAAAATCAAGACTCATGAACGCCTTTAAAAGATATTTTGGACTTCTTTTTTTGCTGATTGCACCCTTCGTTATTTACGAACTTATCAATGGTGCTATTGCCAATATTGACCCCGCAGGAAAAAAAGATATTAATAACCCTGTTATTTGGATTATTATCATTGCCATCTTTACGCCTATTGCTATCGGGCTGGTTATCTTTGGCTGGTATGCTTTCCGGGGAGAGTATGATCAGTTGCCTAGTAAATCCAAAGAGCTGTAAACCAACACCAAAAAAATTACAATCTTTAAACAATCCATTCTTGCTGGTGTTGTTTAAATTGATAAATTTGCATATTGAAAAAAATAGCCGCCATACTGCTTCTGATTTTTACCCTGGTACAGGTGGCCCCGGCTGTTTCAGCATTGTTTTCTCCTTCTACTGCTGTTTTTATGGTAGATGAAGAAAAGGGAGGGGATATAAAAGAGTCCGACAAAAAAGAAAATAAAAAGGACTACACAGGGTACAATTATAAACTGGCTGGTTTTTCTCAGCAGTCAGCTCTTGCTTTTCACCACGCAGAAATAATTCATCCTTCCCCCTGTATAGATAAGGTTTCTCCACCACCCAATTTTTGTTAATCGTTCACAGCACAAGTTGTGTTGCCCTGTTATGCACCTGTATAACCCTGTATTGTTATTACTGATTAACAAAAATATTTTCATGTCAAATGTAAAAAGTCCCGTTAGCAGGATACTGAACCTGCTTAAACTGGAACGAAACGAAATTACTGCGGTTTATTTCTATGCCATCCTGAACGGAATGATACAACTCTCTCTGCCGGTAGGTGTGCAGGCCATCATTGGTTATGTACTCGGTGCATCAATGCGGGCCTCTCTGGTGGTACTTATTGGTTTGGTGGTAGTGGGGGTATTAGTAGCCGGTATTATGCAGGTAAACCAAATGAAGAATATTGAAAAAATACAGCAAAAGCTGTTTGTACGTTATTCGTTTGCTTTTGCGCAGCATATTCCCAACCTGGATTTAAAAAAGAACGATGCTGTTTACCTGCCGGAGCTGGTAAACCGTTTTTTTGATGTGCCAGTACTACAAAAAAGCCTGTCTAAAATTTTACTGGAAATCCCCACAGCGGTAATACAGATTTTATTTGGACTTATCCTCCTGTGTTTTTATCATCCCTCATTTATCTTATTTGGTATTATACTGGTAGCACTGCTTATTCTTATACTCCGTTTTACAGGTGGCAGGGGAATAGAAACCAGCCTGCAAAAAAGTAAATATAAATACAAAGTGGCGGCCTGGCTGGAAGAAATGGCCCGCATTATTAAATCCATCAAGCTGGGTAAGAACAACGACCTGCACCTGCGTAAGGCAGACGATGAAATAAGCAATTACTTAGATGCCCGTAATAATCATTTCAAAGTATTGCTCTTCCAGTTTAATGTACTGGTGATTTTTAAAACAGTTATTACTGCCGCTATGCTGATAGTGGGTACATTATTAATGGTAAATCAACAGTTAACTGTCGGTCAGTTCATTGCTGCAGAAATTGTAATACTGCTGGTGCTTAACTCCGTGGAAAAACTCATCATCAACCTCGGCAGTGTATATGATACACTTACCGCTGTTGAAAAATTAGCTGAAATAACAGATAAACCAACCGAAAAGCATGGCTCTGTTCACCTGTCTGCAACGGGTAACGGACTTAAGTTGGAAATGAAGGATGTGAGTTTTAGCTATAATAATGAGAAAAATATTCTCCATAATATATCATTGGTAATAAATAAAAATGAAAAAGTTTCCATAACCGGGAAAGAAAGTTCAGGGAAATCCACGTTATTAAAATTAATGACCGGTGCTTACACTGACTTTAATGGCGCCATGCTTTTGGATGATGTACCGGTTGGCAATTACAACCTCGATTCGTTGCGGGCACAAACTGGTGTATTACTTAACCAGCAGGATATTTTCCAGGGCACACTTTGGGAAAATATTTCTCTTGGCAATGAAACAGTCAGCATGGAAACCGTAAAAGAACTGGCTGCTAAAACAGGCTTAACTGATTTTATTGCTAACCTCAAAAACGGTTACGATACATTGCTTGACCCCACCGGCAAGCGGCTGCCACGTAATGTGGTACAGAAAATATTATTGGTAAGGGCATTGGCTGCAAATCCCCGCCTTCTTTTATTAGAAGAACCCTGGATGAATTCTCAGGAAAGCCATCGGAAACAAATTATGGAACTACTTACTGGATTACAAAACACAACTGTAGTAGTGGTGAGTAATGATGATGAGTTTGCCAAACAGTGTACAAAACGGATAGTGATTGAAAAAAACGGAAGCCTTAAAAATTAAACTGATTCAGCATGAACAATCTTAAATCATATTCACGGATTTATAAGCATGATAAGAAGAGCCGGGTAAGACTCTGGTTTTATATCTGCATCGGCATCTTTATCCTCTTTCTCTTTTTGCCGTGGACACAAAACATACGGGCAAGAGGCAATGTAACCACCCTGTACCAGGATCAGCGGCCACAACAGGTAAACACTATCATCGGTGGCCGTGTAATGAAATGGCATATCAAAGAAGGTGATTATGTAAAAGCCGGTGATACATTGGTGCAGTTATCGGAAGTAAAAGTTGACTACCTCGACCCTAACCTGTTACAACGAACACAAGAGCAGTTAGCTGGAAAGCAATTATCTGTGGACTACTACAAAAGTAAAGTGGGTGTGGCCGACCAGCAGATTAGTGCTATTAACAGTGGCTTACAGCTAAAACTAAATCAATTGGTGAACAAATTAAACCAGTTGCAACTGAAAGTGCAGGCAGATAGTGCAGAAGCCATGGCAGCCGCTAACGATTTCAGTATTGGCACTAAACAGTATAACCGCCAAAAAGCGATGTACGACAGTGGGCTTGTGTCATTGACACAATTGGAAATAAGAAACCAGCAATACCAAAACGCAATGGCCAAAAAAATAAGTGCAGAAAATAAATTATCCAATAGCAAACAGGACTTAACTATTACCCGTATTGAAATGAATGCCCTGCAACAAGAGACCATTGAAAAAGTGGCTAAAGCACAAGGTGACCAGTTTCAATCACTCACACAAATAGCCAGTGGCCAGGCCGATGTTGCAAAATTAGAAAACCAATATGCCAGTTATACTATCCGTAATGGTATGTATTATGTACTTGCTTCGCAAAGCGGGCAGATAATAAAAGCCCAGAAGGCCGGTATTGGTGAGTTTGTAAAAGATGGTGATATGATTGCTGAAATTGTACCGGATAAAATTCAATATGCAGTGGAGATGTTTGTGCAGCCGCTTGACCTGCCGCTGCTTAACCCGGGACAAAAAGTTCGCTTCATGTTCGATGGTTTTCCGGCAATTGTTTTCAGTGGCTGGCCCAAAGCATCATCCGGCACATTTGGCGGAGAGATTGTGGCGATTGAAAGCAATCTAAGTGTGAATGGAAAATTCAGGGTACTTGTAAAAGAAGATACGGATGACAGACCCTGGCCAAAGCAATTAAAAATAGGGGCAGGATCACAAGCCATTGCTTTATTAAAAGATGTACCCGTATGGTATGAACTGTGGCGTAACATCAATGGATTTCCACCAGACTATTACAAGAAAGACAAAATTGATAAAAAAGAAATTAAATGAAATCCTTAAGATACGCTCTATTACTACTACTTGCAATGTCTTTGTTGCTAAAGGCAACGGCGCAGGATTCATTAAAAACTTTATCTGCACAACAGGTAATGGAGATAGTAAAACGTTTTCATCCTGTAGCAAAGCAAGCAGATATTTTTATTGAAAAGGCAAAAGCAGATATCACAATTGCTAAAGGAATGTTTGACCCGGTTTTAAAAAACGAATCAGCACAAAAGACATTCGACGGTACTGACTATTATTATTACAACCGGCCGGAACTATCCATTCCCACCTGGTTTGGGATAGAAGTATCAGCAGGATTGGAATATCTGTCCGGCAACCGCACTGACCCTGTGGACACAAAAGGTGAAACCAGTTATCTCGGCATCAGCGTACCCTTGGCTAAAAATTTATTGATGGATAAAAGAAGGGCCGCCTTGCAAACAGCTAGGATTTTTCGGGATGCTTCGGAAGTAGAAAAAAGAAATATATTAAATAACCTGTTACTCGATGCTATGAAAAGTTACTGGAACTGGACACAGCAATACCAGATATATAAAATATTAAGTGAAGCGGTTGTGGTGAATGAAAAACGGGTTCACTTAGTAAAAACAGCTTTTCAGTTAGGCGACCGTCCCGCAATTGATACCACTGAGGCTGTTGCTCAATTACAAAATTTTGAATTACAAAAAAGCCAGGCATGGCTTGATTTTTGGAATGCGGGATTGGAGTTGTCTGTTTATTTGTGGACAGCAGTAACACAGCCTTTTTATATGCCCGAAACGATTGCCCCTGCTGATGATTTGCAAACTGCAACTATTAACGCATCCGCAATACCCGAGCTGGGTAGTTTATTAGATGCTGCACGCAACAATCATCCGGAACTTATTGTTTATAATTATAAGCTGAATGTATTAGGAGTAGAAAAGAAATTAAAATTTCAGAACCTGTTGCCAATCATAAATTTCCGATACAATCAATTGGGCAAAGGATATGCTATTTTAAAAACGGTTACCGGCCCTTTATTCGAAAATAATTTTCAATATGGTTTATCGTTTGGTATCCCGCTTCGTTTATCGCAGGGAAGAGGTGAGTACAAAAAAGCTAAATTAGAAATTGCAGAGACCCAGTTGCAGCAAACGCAAAAGCAATTGCAGATTGAAAATAAGGTAAAAAGCTATTTCAATGAATTGACAACGCTGAAAAGTCAGGTGGCCTTGCAGGAGAAAACATATAAAAACTACTTGGCCTTACAACGGGGGGAAGAAATAAGGTTCCAAGCCGGAGAAAGTTCCCTGTTTCTTATTAATGTAAGAGAAAATAAAACACTGGAAGCCTTGCAAAAATTACAGGAGCTGAAAGCAAAATATTTTAAAACCCAAAACAGCCTCCAATGGGCTGCCGGTACGCTGATGAATTAAAGAATGTTTTTATCGAGCTTGCTTTCTTTATCCGTATAATGTTCATGCAATTGGACAGGAGGTGTTTTTTTTCGTTGCATCCGCATCTGGATTATATCCACCAACAATGCAAAAGCCATAGAAAAATAAATATAGCCTTTAGGAATTTTTACACCAAACCCCTCTGCAAGTAAAGACATACCAATTAGCATCAAAAAACTCAATGCCAACATTTTGAATGCCGGATGCTTATTTACAAAACCGCTAATGGGCTCTGCTGCAAACAGCATGACAATAACAGTGATAATAACGGCAGTATACATAACCCAAATTTGCTGTACCATTCCTACTGCAGTTATAATGGAGTCAACAGAAAAAATCAAATCCATTATTAATATCTGACCAATCACAGCTCCAAACGAAGCCCCTTTCATTTTAACTGTTACATCTCCCTCAACACCTTCCATCTTATGATAAATTTCCTTTGCACTTTTGTAGAGCAAAAACAAACCACCTGCAATTAATATCAGGTCTTTTCCGGAGAAACCAATGTTGAAAAGCGTAAACAAATCATTATCCAGTTTCATAATAATGGCAACTAAAGCCAGCAATCCCAGGCGCATCCCTCCAGCCAGTAACAATCCCAGTCTTCTTGCTTTCTTCTGCTGATGCTCAGGAAGTTTTGCTGCTAGTATGGAAATAAAAATAATATTATCAATTCCCAATACCACTTCCAATGCTATCAGTGTAAGGAGGGCAATAATAATTTCATAGCTCATATTATTTTTTTAAAGAGTAAGATGAGAGCTTAACACCACACCATTATTCCGTTGTATAATGCTGTTATTATTAACTCTCCGCCCCTGCTGAAGGGTTTGATTAACGTATCCAGCCTCGAACGATATTTTTTTATTGAGTTTATAACCGAGCAGTAAAAAAATACGGTTCTGGTCAAAAATATTGACACCCAGGTTCTTTCCGGCTCCAATCAAAATTTCTTCGGCTGCTGCTCCATAAAATTGTTTATCCCCTTTTATCCAAAATGGATATTGCGTTCTGAACTGGTAACGGAAGCGGTGAAGAAAAAACCAGTCTTCAATTTCTCTATTACCCGCAGTCCCTGCTTTCACCCTTCCAAGCCAGCGTTGTTCAATACGAAAGCGGTGAGAAAATATAAACTTATTTACCGGTTGACGAAAAGTAATCTGCTCATACAAACGATGCTCGGGAAAAGTGCCATTGTTGGCAATGGGATAATCACCGTAGGCAAAAGTTTCTGCCCAGGCATAACCCACATGAGCTGTAATGTTATCGTTGATTTTATAATTCGTTCCCATCCGCAATAAGCTTTGCTGCCAGTATTTTAATCCGTTGGTTCTCCGCCATTGGTATTCTGCATGAAGACTCCATTTTTTATTCAGACTAATCGTATTAAAAGTTTGCAGCCAGTTGGTGTTATTAAAATCATTTACTCTGTCGTTTTGGGCAACGGCAGTTACTGAGTAAAAAACAAATAAAAAGGCAGCAATTTTTTTCATTAGCAAATTTCAGTAGAATCAGGAAGACCTGAACGCAACCGGATGATTTAATTTTTTATGTGGTCCCAGGAAGATGCGCAGATAAATACGAATGGCCGCCAGTTCAATAAAAATAAAACACAAAGCCAGCAGGATAATATGGGCCCACTGGCCGCTTTGTATGTAAGTAAAGAACACATCAATACCGATAAAAGCAACCGTGATGGGGAAGCCGAGCAAACCAATGGCCGATACTAAAAACAGCAGGGCTGTGGTTTTTTGTTCGTACACATAGCCATGAAACTGATTAAGCGAAATATTATTATCAACTGCTTTTACTTTTTGCAAACAATAAATACCTGACAGGAAAGCTACTGCAACGCCACTTGCATAATAAACAATTTCAGTGTCAGCAACATGGCCTGTATTGATGATGACACCTGCCATAATAAACAAATGAGCAATCAGTAAATAGAGCCATGCAGTAAGGGCAGATTGCCTGCTTGAAAATGAAAACAGGATGAAACACAATGCCAGCAATAAAAAAATAACTGGTAATGCCGTTGCTAATGATTGCAAAAATTCAAACTGGTAAAAAGCTGCAATCAAGGCTGCTACACTTCCCAATGCTGCAACAATTGTGGCTGCGGGGGATTGTAAAAATTGAAATTGTTTTCCTACCCATTTAAATGGGTTCCATACATACTTAAAAAATATGTCGTCTAAATTCCATTCCTTTACGCCAAGCATATACAATGCCGCCTGCATTTTTCCTACCGGCTTATCCTTTGGAGGATGGTAATGAAAATATTGGTGATGCACCAGGTAGTTGAGTACCGATGGAGAAACCAGCAATTGATACGTTCTTAAAAAAGCATTACCTGCAAAATGCACTAATGCAAGAATATGGAAGCCTAACGCAACCTCAATAAAAATAATACCTATTTGTGCGGCTGATGAATAAGCAATCTGTGTTTTTACCGTTGGCTGTACCCTGGCAATTAAAGTAGCAAGGATACCCGTTACCGCACCCACAGTAATAATTACAATTTTAGCCCACAACATATCCTGCCAGAAGGGATAAGTACGAAGCAAAATAAATACACCGATATGTACACTAAGTGAGCCATAGAAAATAGCTGATGAAGCGGTAGGCCCTTCCATGGCCCGTGGCAGCCAGGTAGTAAAGGGAAATTGTGCTGACTTAATCATAACGGCCAGCACTATCATGGCTACAATAAAAACCGCCATGCTGTGATGGTTTGTTTGTTCGGCAATATTGCTTGCTTCGCCCAATTGGGTAAAGCTGATATTCTGATGTGTAAGATGGTGCATCATCCACATGGCGAGTATTAAAGCCAAATCGCTGATACGATAATAAGACAGCGTTTTAAAAGCATTCTTTACCGGCAAATAACGGTTTCGGTAAAAAGCAATCAGCAGGAAAGATGATAAGCCGATAAACTCCCAACCAATAAAGAGTGTTTCAAAATTGCCGGAGAAGATGATAAGGTTGTAACCCAATGCAAAAAACAAAATGGTATTAAAGAAACGTTTGAAACCTTCATCCCGGTGCATATAGTAGCGGCTGAAAGTAGAAACTAAGAAAAATAAAACTGCACCAACAATGCTATACACAGCCGTTATATGGTCGTAATAAAACTGGATGGCAAAAACAAAATGTTCGGTTTCATACAGTGTTACTACTTTTTGACTGACGGGTGTGTTACCATTCACGAACCACAGCACTGCATATACCAGGGCCGCAATAATATAAAATAGTTTGGTGAACAGTACAATCCTTGCAATGGGTTTCTCCTGTTTATTTTGCCAGAATAGTGTAGCCAGAAAAGCCAGCAATGGTATAGTAATAAATAAGCCGATACTTTGGTTTAAAAGGTTGTCGAATTGATTCATTTGTTCTAAATGTTTTATTGCTCAATAGCGATATGCAGTACAAGAGTGTCCTTCGTTTCCTCAGGATAAACTTGCAAAGAAAGATGATGTTAGTACTTCTGTTTGTTACAAAATTTAATTATCTAATAAATACACCGGCAAATTTTCTTCGGTGGCATGTACAATATGATTGGTTTCCATTTCCCTTGCGCCTTCTATAAACTCCTCCATGTTATGGATGGTTTTTATTGCATCGGCTTTTGTTATGATTTTATATTTTTCAAATACTCCTTTTTTAAAATAGTAAAACTCTTTTTCTTCGGGGTGCAGGGCCATTATATGCACCCACTCATTATTATACCATTCAAATACATCAGGTGATGATTGAATGGCTTTTAAAACGATTTCCGGTTTGTGTTCTACAATTACCAACAACCTTACCGGGTCATGCACTTCAATCATTTGCCAGGGAAGGCCGGGCCGCAAATCACCATCGCTGCTGTTGGCTACACCAAACAAGCCCATTACATTATGCGGCAGTTTAGTGCCTGCACCCATTTTAATATTATCTACTCTTGAGAAATAATATTCCAAATTGATACCACCACATACCAGTCCGATGGGTTTCATAACATTGGTGAGGATATTTCCTTCGGGGTCGGTGGTGTAATCGTAACTGTTCATAAAAGCCCGGCGGTCTAAAAACAAACCTTTGCTTGTTTGCCTGCGGCCAATGATGGCCAGGGTGTTTGTGCCATGTCCTAACTCAGGTCGTGGTTCAAATAAAGAAACCGAACGACTATGAATAGCTTTGCGTACCTGTTCCAGTTCCTGTTTAGTATTGATAGATGCAAACCGCCTGCTCCGTTCTTTTGCATTTAAGTTTAAGGCTGTTTCGAAATTTTGTTTGTTGATGATATGGCTGGCTGCATTTTTCTTATTCAACAACTGCTCATCATAATAACCTATTACATCGGCAGCGGTATCATGCATACTACCAACAAACTGTGTGGCATCCGGAATCAAAATTCCTTTTGCTGCTAAAACCTCTCTTACTTTTTTATGATTGAGTATATATGACTGTACCCTTGCATTGGTAGCACCGGGCCTACCGCTACAGGCACCACAGTCATGTGCACCATGGTGCGGATTGTTGGCACTGCTGCTGCCATGTGCTACAATGTAAACAATGGGGGCAAAGTTTTTTATCATGCCAATGCCCCGTAAAAAACCTTCGGCCCTTGTTGTCATTTCATCCATTGTGTAACCAATCTGTAAACCATTTTCTGTATCATCAGTATTTTTATTTTCAATGGTCAGCGCCGACTGTTTGTCCATGTGTGCATACGCATTAGAAATAGCAGGGCTCATTTTTGGTTTGAATAAATTCAATACCGTTCTTGCAAAAGCCCAAAAGCCAAACGTAATGCTTAATGCAAATCCGGTTAAAAAACCATGGGTATGCTTGCTGTAAAGTGGTTCGCCTTTCTTTGGTTCTTTTGCATCAAATTCTTTAATTAAAAATTTGGGAGTAACCGGCGCCGGGCAAAGCTTATCATAAAACTTACTCCCCTCTTGCTGAAAATAAAATTCCACACCAAAGAAACCAGGTGCACCGAATGTTTCGCAATTTTTATCTACCGCTTCTATATGACGGCGGATGGAGTCTTCTCTTTCGTCAATGCAGAAGATGGCGGAGAAACCCACTCCACCCCCCGAAGGAGGGACTTTGGTCGTTTCTGTTTTTAGATTCATTCTTTCATTCCACAAGCTTATCCCTTTCAATACACTATCATAATAACTCCATTCAAAAGCATCTTGCCAGAGTTCGATGACTTCTGAAAATTCTGTTCTGGGTTCATCGGCTAATAAATCAACCGGCGATTCTTTTGCATTGTTGGCTAAAGGTTGCCAGTTGCTGCCAAATGTGTCATTCAATGTATCTAATTCCAGCAACAGTTCAAACTCAATCAGTTCTTTTAGTGTAATCAGTTTTTTATCGAGTAACGTTTGTGGGTTATCTTCTACTGCACTTATAAAGCCACTCCAGCCGTGATGGGCAAATGCCTGATCGAACAGATACTGTTCGAAATATTCCTCTTTACCGACTATCGTTTTTAATAATTCTGTAATGGAGTAATTGCCAGATACAAATTGTTGCCGTACTTTTTTTGTTTTAAAGAAACTAACGAAGCTGTTTTGCTCCATTTCTTTTATACTGGCGATAAAATTTTTATTGACAACCGGAAAACCATCAATAGCAATGCCTTGGTCTAAAAAAGCACAAAGAATGCGGTAAAGCAGCGGATGCACCTTGTTATCCAAATCAAACTGATATACTTCTTTCCAAAGCTTACGCAGTTGCCCAATCCTTGGCTGATTGAGAGTGTCATATTCTTTGTTCAGCAATTTATCTTTCCACACATCAACAGTATCTTTCTTCTCCTTAATTACTTTTTGCAGGATGTCTTCCCTTATTCTCCCGGTTTTGTACATCTCTCTGTACTCTGGCAATTGCAAATGCACCTGAAAGCCAAAAATCTTTGACGCTTTAAAAATAGCATCATAAAATTTCATATGCTGAAAAGCATGCAGCGAATTGTGATGAATAAAATCCTTTAATGCCTGTTGAGAGGGCAGGAAATGTTTTAATTCATGAATTATATGTGCTTCGCCAAAAGAATGTTTGTTCATAATAAATATAAAGATGGGCTGAGCTTCTATGCCCAACCCATACGTTTGAAGTTAATGCCTTAATTCGGCTACGCTGAATTCGGGATTCATTTCATCCCTGATATATTCTACATCCTCATAAAATTCTACCTGCCCGGTTTCTATATTATACATTGCTCCCACTACACCTATTTCGCCGTTTTCCACCATTTGTTCAATAATAAAACTTCGCTCAATTATACTTTTTACAGAGCGGCGGACATTAATAGCGGCAACATTTTCTACAAATTCCGGATTTTTAGAATTCCGGGTTTCTGCGTTTGGGGTTTCCCTTTCTGCATATACGGCCGGTTGCAGTTTGGATAAAAGCTCTGTAAGGTTACCCATTTCCACATGGTCGCAGGCCCCTTTAACAGCCCCGCATTTTGTATGACCTAATACAACAATTAGTTTTGAGCCAGCTAGTTTGCAGGCAAATTCCATGCTTCCCAAAATATCTGTATTCACAATATTGCCGGCTATGCGTATGCTAAAAATATCTCCCAGTCCCTGGTCAAAAATTAATTCGGCAGATGTGCGGCTGTCAATACAACTCAGTATAGTAGCAAAGGGCCATTGTCCTTCCCTGGTATCATTTACCTGCCCCAGCAAATCCCGTTGGGCTTTCAGGTTTTTTATAAATCTTCCATTGCCTTCCTGTAAAATTTCTAACGCCATCCTTGGTGTAAGGTCAGCTTGTGTTTCTTTTGTATGTGCTCTCATAATTTTATGTTTATTTTTATTTTTGAACTGATTGTACATGTGAATAGTTTTCCATTTTATAAGCTTCATTAAACCCTGTCAGTTGAAGGTTAATTTTCTTTAGCGGTGCCTTTATATCCCTGAATTCTTTTATAAGTTCAAGAATATCATAGTCAATATATTTTGTATTAGAAGCATCGATAAGTACCGAAGAATTTGCCGGCATATGGTCGAGTGTTTGACGAATAGCCGCTTTATTCAAAAAAGAAACCTCTTCAGACAGCCGGATATTAATAGTATCTCCCTCTTTATGTTTTTCAGAGTGAAAATAATAGGAGTTCTTAAGATTGCCATGCAGGATAGCTCCGGCAGCTGCAATGATACCTGCTCCAACGCCAATGATTAAACCCTTACCATTCAAATAAGGCACTAAATTGATTAAATCAATTCCGATGATTACAAGTACAGTAACAATAAAAGGAATAAACTGGTATTTGCCATTTTTAAACATTTTCTGAAATACAGCAGGCTTGGCCAGCTTCCAGCCGGTTAATAATAAAATGGCCGCCAAAGCACCAAGTGGAATTTTATTCAATAAAAAAGGGATAGAAATAGCACTTACCAGCAATAAAGAAGCATGAAAGATGGCTGATATTTTTGTTTTAGCCCCTGCATTTACATTAGCACTGCTGCGAACAATTACACTTGTTATTGGCAGCCCGCCAATTAATCCTGAAACAGTGTTGCCTACCCCTTGTGCAAATAATTCCCTGTTAGTGTTTGTTACCCTGCGTTCAGGGTCTAAATTATCTATGGCTTCAATACTTAATAAAGTTTCCAGGGATGCAATAATTGCAATTATAAACCCATACATAATAACAGTGCCATTAGTAAAGCCACTAAAATCAGGCAATGTAAAAAAGCTAAAGAACTCGGTTGGGCTGCTGGCTATGGGCAAGTTTACCAAGTGTGAAGCCTCAGTAATTCTCAATTTTGCACCTGTGCTTATCCAAATTTGATTGAGAACAACGGCAACTATCACGGCCACTAATGCACTTGGAATAAATGGCAGTTTTTTCTTTAACGGCGACTTATCCCAGAATATCATTATTAAAATTGAAACAACAGTAATAATAGCCACCCCCACTTCTATTTTTTGCAGCGGTATCAGCAATTCATGCCAATCTTCCATACCATAAGGAAACAATTCTGTTAAATGCCCCTGGTTGTCTTTATCCCGCCCAACGGCATGTGGTATTTGTTTAGCAATAATTAATATACCGATACTGGTTAGCATTCCTTTAATTACACTACTCGGAATATAATTGGCAATACCGCCTAGTTTCAAAGCTCCCAAGCCAATTTGTATTAAGCCAGCAATTACAACAGCACATAAAAACAAATTGAAGTTTTCAACGCCACCTAATGCTAAAATGGCACCCGATACTAATGTTGCCAAACCTGCGGCAGGACCGCTGACACTTAATGGCGAGTTGCTCAATGCTGCCACTACTAACCCACCAACAATACCAGCAATGAGTCCGCTAAAAGGATTGGCTTGCATGCCGCTGGCGATAGCAATGCCGAGGCATAGGGGCAATGCTACTAAAAAAACGACAAGCCCGGACGGCAAATCCGATTTTAAATGCTTTGTATTTATTTTCATTTCAGTTCTGATTTTTATTCTGATACGCTACCTGTGCACGGCAATCCATACAACTTAATATTACAACGAACGGATATTAACCCTCTCTTGTTTCGTTGATCATTTCGAGGTGATAATGATTCTTTTTGAGGTTATTGATAAATCTTTCATTGCCTTGTACCAATAATAACTCATATCCTTGATGGGGTGTCAGGTTTTGTAAAAATTCTTTAGAATATTTTCTCATTGTTTATAATTTAAATGCCTCCTATCAGAAATGATAACATTGCTGTAATGAATGATAAGGCTTACCAGAAAGCCTTTAAAAAAAGTGGAACTTTAAATTATGCGGCGTTGGGTGGAGGAACGAGCAATTCGCCGTGGTAAGCAATATAAGTGCCTGCATTTTCACAATTATGGTACTGTAGATCTATTGAAAAGAAATTGTCAGCAATATAATGGTCATGCAGGTATTCTTCTGAAAAAGAAGTGCTGCCGGGGTTTTTTTCTTCCGTAGTACTTGAAAAAGGATTGGATGCTTCTTCCTCGGTTTCGGAAACTGGCAACTGTGTGTCTGCCATTTTATCGTTCTTCAAAAGCTTCTGCTGACTCGCAAATACAAAAGGGGTGCTTACTGTAAGCCATAGCAACGCCAAAATCATAAAAATGGCGGAACCCTTTTGAAAAAAATTATATGTTTTTTGTTTACCTGTCATGTAAAAGTGCTGCAAAATAATGTATTAGTGCCTGCTATCCAAAAACCGATATTAAATAAAGGTGATAAAAGACTAAAGCATAAGGTAACAAACTGCAACTAAATTTGTTGAATAGATTGTAATTTATCTGCAAGAAAATATAATCCTAAAACTCACACTTGTTCGTCTTTGCTTTTTATATCTATTTTTACAATTTAATAAGGGCAATATGAAACCATACGAAATGCTTTTAGCAGAAAATAAAACCTGGGCTGCTGATATGCTAAAAACCGATCCCGAATTTTTCAAAAAGCTTTCAGAACTTCAGTCCCCGGAATATTTATGGATTGGATGTAGCGATAGCCGGGTTCCAGCCAATCAGATAACCGGCACCATGCCCGGTGAAATTTTTGTTCATCGTAATGTGGCAAACTTGGTGATTAATACGGATGTAAATGTGCTGAGTGTATTGGATTATGCCGTTAATCACCTTAAAGTTAAACATGTAATTGTTTGCGGCCACTATGGTTGCGGTGGTATTAAAGCCGCTATTACTAAAAGTGATTTCAAACCGGTGCTTAATATGTGGTTGCGTAATATTAAAGATGTTTATCGGATCCACCGTTCAGAGCTTGACCTGATATTCGATGAAAATAAAAAGACTGACCGACTGGTGGAATTGAATGTAATGGAACAAGTTTTTAACCTTGCTAAAACATCCATCATTCAACGGGCATGGAAGCATGAGCAACGGCCTGACCTGCATGGATGGGTATATGGATTGAAAGATGGGCTTATAAAGCCGGTGTATGAAATGAAAGCAGGCACACATATTGACGGACTCTACGAATACGATGATTTATAGCTCAGCCCGTTAACTGGTGTTGTAAAATAAAAGCTGCTGCACCTGCCAGGTAACCGATTAATGCCAGCCATCCTATTTTTTTCATATACCAGAAAAACTCAATTTTTTCCAATCCCATTGCAGCTACGCCAGCCGCTGAACCAATTATCAAACAACTGCCACCGGTGCCAGCGCAGTAAGCCAAAAACTCCCAGAAAAAATGTCCGGTCGGATATTGCTCCAGGCTATACATGCCCTGCGCAGCTGCTACCAACGGTACATTATCTACTATTGCTGAAAGTAATCCGATAGTCAGCGTAATAATTTTAATATTACCGATTGAGCTATCCATTGTAACA